>NZ_JACEGK010000343.1:0-8568 GCF_056859195.1 Streptomyces sp. NH27 | reverse complement strand
GCCCAGCAGCTGATGGCCCGGCACAGCATCGACGCGGCCGCGCTGGCCGCCGCGCACGGCGGCGGCCCGGACGCCCCGTCCGCCCGCAGGATCGGCGTGGACCGGCCCTACGAAGGCGCGAAGGCCCTCCTCCTCGACGCGGTGGCCGCCGCGAACCGCTGCGAGTCCGTCTGGTCCGCGGAATTCGGCTTCGCCACCGTCGTCGGGCACCCCGCCGACCTGGAAGCCGTCGAGGTGATGTTCACCTCGTTGCTGGTCCAGGCCGACCGCGCCCTGCACCGCGGCCGCTCCTCCCGCTCCCGCGACTTCCGCGAGTCCTTCCTGATCGCGTACGCCGCCCGGGTCCGCGAACGCCTCACCGCCGCCACCGACGCGGAGGTCGCCGAGGCCGCCCGCGAGGTCGGCCCCGCACTGCTGCCGGCCCTGGCCGCACGCGACCTCGCGGTGCGCGACACCACCCGGCGGCTGTTCCCCCGTACCACCGCCACCCGCCTCAAGGGCCGCGACCCGGACGGCTGGCACGACGGCCGTACCGCCGCCGACCGCGCCCAACTCCGGCACGCCTAGGACCCGTTGGCCGCGACTGAGTCCATCCCCATCCCCATCCCACGCCCGCAGTCGCATCCTCAGCCGTGGCCGGTGTCGATCACGCAGAAGCGGTTCCCCTCGGTGCCCGCGAGCACCACGTCGCCGACGCCCAACACCACCGAACCGATTCTCAGCATGGCCCGCATTCTCCCCGGACCCGGACCCGCGGGCCCGGCACATGCGGGCGGCCCCGGAGCAGAAAGCACCGGGGCCGCCCGTGGGTCGAGTCGACCGGCTCACGCCGTGAGCGGGCTGAGCACCAACGGTCTGACCTTGCCCTCGATCATCGCGCCGAGTCCGCGGACGGCGACCGTGTCGGGGTTGGGCGCCACGTTCACCGGGATGTTCGTGGCCTCGCGGAGCATCAGATCGAGCCCGGGCATGCGCGCGCTGCCGCCGGCCAGCATGATGCCGCGGTCGGCCAGGTCGGAGACGAGGTCGGGAGGGCAGCGGCGCAGCACGGACGTGATGGCGTCGAGCACCGCGTTGAGCGGGGTCCGCATCGCGCTGCGCACCACCTCGGTCTCGACCAGGACCGACCGGGCCAGCCCGCTGGCCACGTCCCGCCCGTACACCTCGGTGGTGGTGGTCCCGCCGGACTCGACCGTGCCGAGCACCTTGTGCAGCGGCCGCACCGACTGGCTCGGCAGCATCAGCGCGTGATTGCTGCGCAGGTGGTCCACGACCGCCCGGTCGATGGCGTCGCCGCCGACCGGCACGGTCTCCGCGGCCACGATGGAGCCGAGCGAGAGGACCGCGACCTGGGTGGTGCCCGCCCCGCACACCACGATCATCGTGGCCTCGGGGTGCTCCACGGGCAGCCCGCAGCCGACCGCGGCGGAGATCAGCGTGTCCACCATCTCGACCCGGCGCGCGCCGAGCCCGTACATCGTCTCGACGGCGGCGCGGCGGGCGATCGGGGCGCTGCCGTGCGGCATGCACACCGCCGCGCGCAGCACGGGGGTGCCGCGCAGCCGCAGCCAGCGCCGGCCGAGCTTGTCGCCGAGCACGTGCCGCAGCATCCGCTGGGCCATCTCGATGTCGACGACGGCGCCGCCGGCCACCGGGCGGGCCACCCGGATGTGGTCGGGGGTGCGGCCGGCCATCGTCTCGGCCTGCTTGCCGACGGCGATCAGCGCGCCGGTGCGGATGTCCACCGCGGCGACGCTCGGCTCGTCCACCACGAGCCCGCTGCGGCGCAGGTAGATCCGGGTGCGGGCGGCACCGATGTCCACCGCGATGTTGCAGCGCCGCAGTTGGTCGAGGGTGGGGGACAGGACGTCGGGGTTCACAGCGCACTCCCGTACGGCGGTTTCCGCGGGTGGTAGTTGGCCAGCGCCCAGATCACGAACGTGTCGATCGCGACCATGATGATCGCCCAGATCGGCTGGTAGGGCAGGAACATGAAGTTCGCGATCAGGCTCAGTCCGGCGATGAAGATGCCGATGAACCGCGCCCACCCCAGGCCGCGCAGCACGCAGTAGCCGACGAGCAGGGCTATGACGCCCAGGACCAGGTGGATCCAGCCCCACGCGGTCACGTTGAACTTGTAGACGTAGCTGCCGTGGGTGCGCACGTAGACGACGTCCTTGGCGATGCCGACGATTCCTTCGAGGATCGCCAGCACGCCGTTGATCATCAGCATCAGCCCGGCGAAGACGGCGCCGCCGGCGGCCCAGGCGTTGCGCGAGTCGTCGCGCGGGTCGTGGCCGGTCGAGCCCGGTGGTTTCGACCCGGGGGGTGGGTTGGCTGTGGTGGAGTGGCTCATTGCGGGCTCCCGAGAATGCGTCGGCGTCCACGGCGGGCTCACCCGGCCGAGTATGCGGCGCAACCGCACCAACCCGGGCGAAAACCTGCCCTCATGACAAGAGGATTTGCCGGATTGTCGGACTTAGCGAGCGATGTTGCGCCGAACGGGCAGCGGCCGTACGGGCAAACGCCCCCGTACGGCGCAACGCGGCGCGGTACGGGGGCGGTAGGGAACCCGGTGCGGAAATCGGCGCGGAAAGGTGCGGAACCCGGTACGGAAATCGGTGCGGAAACTGGTGCCGCAACCGCTGCCGCGACCGGTGTGGAACGGCGTGCCGCTCGCCGCGGAAGACGGCGTGCGGGAGCGGTCCGGCGCGCGGCATCGTAGACGTGTGGGCCGTTGCGGAAGGGCGCCGGGCTACTCCGCGTCCTCCAGGCGGAAGCCGACCTTCAGGCCGACCTGGTAGTGCTCGATCTCGCCCTCGACGATGTGCCCGCGCACCTGCGTGATCTCGAACCAGTCCAGACCGCGCACGGTGCGCGAGGCGCGCCGGATGCCGTTGCGGACGGCGGCGTCCACGCCCTCGGTGGAGGTGCCGACGATCTCGGTGACGCGGTAGGTGTGCTCAGCCATGGCGATGTCCCTTTCGTGTGGGGGGAGCGGCCCCGCTCAGTGGTGGAACGCGGTGGCCACCGACTCGGGGCGGTTCAACGGGTGCGACTGGCGGCGCAGTTCGGGCAGCAGCTTGGCCACGTCCTCCATCAGCAGGTCGGCCAGGTCCTCGGAGAAGCCGTTGCGGCACACCACCCGCAGCACCGCCAGGTCCTGCCGGTTCGCCGGGTAGGTGTACGCGGGGACCAGCCAGCCGTGTTCGCGCAGCCGCCGCGAGACGTCGAACACGTCGTACGCCGTCACGTCCGGCGCGGTGGTGACCGCGAACACCGGGAGCTGGTCGCCCTCGGTGATGAGCCGGAAGTCGTCCAGCGCCTGGAAGCGCTGCGCGACGCTGGTGGCCACGTCCCGGCTGGACTGCTGCACGGCGCGGTAGCCGTCGCGGCCCAGCCGCAGGAAGGAGTAGTACTGCGCGACCACTTGGGCACCCGGGCGGGAGAAGTTCAGCGCGAAGGTGGGCATGTCGCCGCCGAGGTAGTTCACCCGGAAGACCAGCTCCTCCGGCAGCGACTCGGCGTCACGCCACAGCGCCCAGCCGACGCCGGGGTAGACCAGCCCGTACTTGTGCCCGGAGGTGTTGATCGAGGAGACCCGCGGCAGCCGGAAGTCCCACTCCAGGTCCGGGTCGAGGAACGGTGCGATCATGCCGCCGGAGGCGCCGTCCACGTGCACGGGGATGTGGATGCCGGTGCGCTGCTCGTGGTCGTCCAGGGCCGCGCAGATCTCGGCGACCGGCTCGTACGACCCGTCGAAGGTGGAGCCGAGGACGGCCACCACGCCGATGGTGTTCTCGTCGCACAGCGCCAGCGCCGCCTCGGCGTCCAGGTGCAGCCGGTCGCCGCTCATCGGCGCGAGCCGCGGCTCGACCTCCCAGAACGTGCAGAACTTCTCCCAGCACACCTGGACGTTGGCGCCCATCACCAGGTTCGGCCGGGCGGTGGCCGGGTAGCCCGGGGTGCGCTGGGACCAGCGGCGCTTGAGCGCCATCCCGGCGAGCATGCAGGCTTCGGACGAGCCGGTGGTCGAGCAGCCGACGACCGCGCCGGGATCGGGGGCGTTCCACAGGTCGGCGAGCATCGACACGCAGCGCCGCTCCAGCTCGGCGGTACGCGGGTACTCGTCCTTGTCGATCATGTTCTTGTCGACGCACTCCGCCATCAGCACGTTGGCCTGCGGCTCCATCCACGTGGTCACGAACGTGGCGAGGTTGAGCCGGGAGTTGCCGTCGAGCATCAACTCGTCGTGCACGAGCTGGTACGCCGCGGCAGGCGTCATCGGACCGTCCGGCAGTTGGTGCTTCGGCGGTGCGGTCTGCATGGCCCCGATCGGATCGGCGGCGCCGAGGAAGAAGGGATTCACGGAGACCTCGTGCGACGTGCCCGAGCCTTTGTGCAACGACATACGGGGGACCCTCCCAGCAGCGGAGCGGCGACCGCCCGGGCCGTCCAGCCCGTACCGTCGTACCGCCGTACGCGCCCGACGTTACGGGCAGACGGCGCCGCTCGCAGGCCCTACGACTCCCTTGGGAGCAGCGCTTCCTGGGTGAACCGGTGCAGGGCGCGGGCGAATGCCTCGGCCTCGGCGGGCGGCCAGTGCGCGAGGTAGGCGTCGAACCGCTCGGCCAGACGGGCGCGCATCCGGGTCACCACGCGCTCGCCCTCGGCGGTCGGTACGAGCAGGCTCGCGCGGCGGTCCGAGGGGTCGGGTTCCCGCCGGAGCAGGCCCGCGCCCTGGAGGCGGTCCGCGTGCCGGCTGACCACGGAGCGGTCCAGGCCGATGTCGTGGCCGAGGCGGGCGGCGCTGCGGGGGCCTCCCCGGGCCAGGCCGCTCAACACGGGGTAGGTGGCCTCGTCCAGGGCCGGGCCCAGGCCCGCGGTGAGTTCGCCGTAGACCACGGCGCGGGATTCACGGCGGACGATGTCCCCGAAGTCCTCGGCGATCCGCTCCCCGGCGGTGGATTCGGTCATCCGCTCAGCTTAGACCGTGCATGCCGCACGTACCTCCTGCGGAGTGGCCGCCCCTGACCCTCCCGGGCGCCCATCTTCTCCCCGTCCCGGGACCACCACTCGGTGGTGGGGTGCGGTGCTCTACGGTTCCCCGCCGCCGGGGTGGCGGTCCGTCCCCGGGTGCCGCCCGGTGGTGGGCCGGTCGCTCCGTTCTCCCCCCAGAGCTTCGCCTGGGTGGTGCCCCCATCCGCCACCCAGCGGCCGGTAGACAGGCACGTGCCGCAAGGGGCACCCACCCAGGCGAGGTAGCCAGTTCGCAGGGGCTCGTCAGGAGGACTTCGCCTTCTGGATCTTGAGGCCGGCCAGGAAGGCCCGCAGATCGGCGGGGGCCGTTTTGGAGATCACGGTGTGCGGGCCGACGCCGGGCACGAAGACGACTCCCATCGTCTTGTCCTGCCACTCGCACCGGGTGAACCCGCGGGTGCCGGTGGTGAGCATGTCGGCGCACTTGATGTCGCCGTCGGACTTGCCGGAGGCATAGTGGTGGACGGCGCCGGTGTGCACGTCGTCGCCGGTGAGCGCGGACGTCACGGTGTCGTTGTCGCTGTCGGGCGAGAGGTCGATCCCCGGGTCGCGGTAGAGGGTGATCCAGGCTTCCTTGCCGCCCGGCGCGGTGTAGGTCACGTCGACCGGGCCCTTGGCGAGGTCGGTGTTGCCGTTGGAAGCGGGCGCGGTGTCGTGGTCCGAGCGGGCGTACAACCCGAAGAGGTCGGGAAGGACGGCCGTGTGCTTCGCCGGGGTGTGGTCGGTGTTGGCCTCCACCACCCACCAGATGAGCAGCCCCGCCACGACCGCGCCCGCGACGCCACCGGCGATCCGGGCGCGCAGCCTGCCCCGGGCGGAACGCCGCTCGGGGTCGGGAACGGATATCGGGGTGAAGGCGAACGGCTCGTCTTCGTTCAGGGTGCTGTCGGGCACGGACTTCTCCTGGCATGGGCGAGTCAACGGTGGTCACCGTAGCCGCTTCATCCGCGCGGCGTGCGTCATCCTGGCAGGTGGGCTCCCGGCCGCGAACCGGGTGAGCCCGTAACGGAATCCGGCCAACGCCAACGCCAACGCCAACGCCAAACGCCAAACGCCCGCGCCAAGATCCGCGCCGCGGCCCGCGTTACGGCCGCGCCCGGTCAGAAGCCGAGCGCGCGCCCGGGGCCGAGGCAGCCACCCCGCAGGGGCACGTATCCACGACTACTCCAGCCGCGGCTGATGCGCGGGCGCCGGGCAGATCCGGTTGCCCTCGCGGTCGAAGACATAGAGGTGCGCGAGGTCCACGAGGAGCGGCACCCGGTCGCCGCGCCGTACCCGGATGTCGGGGCCGGTGCGGACCACGAGGTCACCGGTCTGGGTCTCCGGCGACCCCTGCGGCCGGTCGATGACGGCGGCCGGGGCCTGGCCTGGCCGGGCCGGTACCCCGTTCGCACCCTCGCGCGCCGGCGTCGACGCCTGGATGCGCCGGGCCGCCTTCTGCGCGAGCTTGCCGATGCCGCCGCCGGAGCCGTTCGCGGCCCGGCGGCTGCCGGTCCTGACGGCGGCGGCGGGCCGGGGCGCCTCCAGCTCGGGCACCACCGCGGGCCGGGACCCGGTGTTGAGGTGCACCAGCGACTCATGCCCCTGGTACTCCACATGTTCGACGATCCCGCTGATCACGACCTCGCCGTCGTGCGCCTGGCTGGGCTGGGCGATCCGTACCGCCTCCGAGCGCAGACCGACGATGATCGGCCGGCCCTGCTGGATGCGTAGCATCTGGTGGTCGTAGTTGAGCGGCTCGGGCAGGCCCAGTCGCTGGCGGCCGAAGTCGATCCACATCCCTCCGCTGAGTGGAGCGATCACGGTCGCCTGGAGCAGGTTGATCCGGGGAGTGCCGACGAACGCGGCCACGAACACGTTCTCCGGCAGGTGATACGCGTCACGGGGGCTGCTGAGCTGCTGGAGCACCCCGCTGCGCATGATCGCCACCCGGTCGCCGAGCGACATCGCCTCGGCCTGGTCGTGGGTGACGTAGACGGTGGTGACACCCATGCCGTGGGTGAGGCGGGCTATCTCGGCGCGCAGGTGCGCGCGCAGCTTCGCGTCGAGGTTCGACAGCGGCTCGTCCATCAGGAAGACCGAGGGGTGCCGGGAGATCGCCCGGCCCATCGCGACGCGCTGCCGCTCACCGCCGGACAGCTGCCCGGGGTAGCGGTCCAGGATCTCCTCGATCCCGAGGATGCGGGCGGTCTCGTCCACCCGGGGCCCGGGCTCCTCGCCGGGCATCTCGAAGCGCAGCGGGAAGCCGATGTTCTCCCGGCTGGTCATGCTCGGGTAGAGGGCGAAATTCTGGAAGACCATGGCCATTTTCCGGTCGCCCGGGGCCAGGTCGTTGGAGTACTCGCCGTCGAGCAGCAGCTCGCCGGTGGTGATGTCCTCCAGGCCGGCGATCATCCGCAGGACCGTCGACTTTCCGCAGCCCGAGGGGCCGAGCAGCACCAGGAACTCACCTGGTGCGATGTCCAGCGAGAACCGGTCGACGGCCGGCGACGGCTGCTTGGGGTAGTACTTGGAAACTTCGTGCAGAGTGATGGCGCGAGTCATAACGGGAGCCGCCAGGTAGTTCGGGCACGGTGACGGGTACGTGGGGGGAGGTTTTGCGCACAGGCGCTCCACAGGTGCCGATTGGGTGTGACGTGTGTGGCCTGCGTGACTTGCCGGACTTGCGAAGATGCGTGGTTGACGCTGCGCAGACGGTAGTGCACTACTCGTAGGTTGCGGAACGCTTGTATCAACACTGGATTGATACTTTTGACTCGTGATGAACCTCGCGCTCGGCCCGAGCTGGCTCGACCCGAACCATCTGATCAACACCTACGGCCTGTGGGGCGTGCTGCTGGTCGTGTTCGCCGAGTCCGGACTGCTGATCGGATTCTTCCTGCCCGGTGACTCCCTGCTGTTCACCACCGGGCTGCTCGTCGCGTCCGGCACCCTGCACCAGCCGCTGGCCGTGGTGGCGGCGCTGATCGCGGTGGCGGCGGTGGTGGGGGAGCAGACCGGGTACTGGTTCGGGCGCAAGGTCGGGCCCTCGCTCTTCTCCCGGCCGGAGTCCCGGCTCTTCAAGATGGAGAACATCGAGAAGGCGCACGCCTTCTTCGAGCGGCACGGGCCGAAGGCGATCGTGATGGCCTGCTTCGTGCCGATCGTGCGGACCTTCACCCCGATCGTGGCCGGCGTCAGCCGGATGAACTACCGCACCTTCGCGACCTTCAACATCATCGGCGGGACGCTGTGGGGCGCCGGCGTCACCCTGCTGGGTTACTGGCTCGGACAGATCGCGTTCGTCCGCGACAACATCGAGGCGATTCTCGTCCTGGTCGTGCTCGTCTCGGTGGTTCCGGTCGGCATCGAGTTCATGCGCTCGCGGAAGAAGTCCGCCGCGGCGGCGAGTACGGGCGCGGTGGCGAGCACGGGCGCGGGCGCGGGCTCGGGTTCGACCGTGGGCGGGGCGACGGGCGAGGCGGTGGGCGAAGGGGCCGCGCCGGCCGCCGACCCGGGCTCCGAGGCGACCGCCGCCACCGCCACGCG
>NZ_JACEGK010000342.1:0-8573 GCF_056859195.1 Streptomyces sp. NH27 | reverse complement strand
TCGGTGGGGTCGGGGATCAGCGGGAGCAGGTCGGTGATCGAGTCGGCGTCGGTGGGCAGTCCGAGGGCGTCCAGGAGCTCGGTGAGGTCGTGCTTGTCGCGCGCGTTGCGGGCGGTCAGGCGGGCGGCCTTGGCGTCCTGGTCGCCGGAGTTGTCCTCCAGCGGCAGGGATTCGGCGGTCTTGGCGACGTCGAATTCGGTGAACATCGCGCCCCCTATGCGGCGTCAGTCCGGCGGGCGCGGCGGTGCTGCGCGCTGACGCTGGTGAGGGCGGTCTCCAGCAGCCAGCGGTTGGTGGCCGCCTGCCGGGGGGTGATGGTCGTGCCGTCGTTGTCCGGGACGGTCAGGTGGGGGAGTTGCGTGAGGACCTGGTCCATCAGCTGGGTCGACGGCGTCCAGGGGCCGCGGGCCCCGGTCCAGGGCAGCGGCGTGGTGAGCGGCTGGACGTCGGCGAGGACCAGGTGGTGCTGGCCGGGCTGCGCCCACGGGGTGCACGGTCCGTCGTCGGGGTGGCAGTCGACCAGGTTGGCGACGGCGACCACGGCGCCGGGGTGGAGCTTGCGGTCGCGGACGGTGGCGGCGACCTGCGGGTCGTGCAGGGCTCCGGTGTCGAGGGTCTTGGAGGTGTGGATCAGCAGCAGGCCGCGCCAGGACCAAGGCCGGGGCCGGTTCTCGATGGTCTTGCCGCCGTGCACGATGCAGGTGGCCCACGGGTCGCGGACGGTGATGCAGCGCATGTGCGCGATGGTGGGCTTCACGCTGCCCTCCCCGCCGGGGTGTTGCCGGTGCCGGGGCGGCCAGCGCGGCGGCCGTTGATGCTCACCGCGTTCACGTGCTTGGGGCCGGCCAGCAGCGGGCGGCCGGTGTGTTTGGTCGCGTACATCGCGGTGTCGGCGGCGCGCAGCAGCTCGGGCAGGTCCTGGCTGCCGGTGGCGGCGGGGGTCGCGGCGCCGACGGACACGGCGACGTCGACCTGGTGCCCGCCGGTGGTGACGGGCTGAGCGAGCATCCGGGCCAGCTGCCCCAGCCGGAAGTCGAGTTCGTCGGGCTCGGTGGGCAGGGCGACGGTGAACTCGTCACCCCCGAGGCGGCCGACCGCGGCGCCGGGCCCGGCCCACTCGGTGAGGCGGGCGGCGGTGGCGGCCAGGACCTGGTCGCCGGTGGCGTGCCCGTGCTGGTCGTTGACGGCCTTGAAGTCGTCGACGTCGGCAAGGAGCACCGCGGTGTGCTCGCCGTGGCGGTGCAGGAGGTGGCGGGCCCGGTTGGTCCAGGGCTCGCGGCGCAGGACGCCGGTGAGCGGGTCGCGGCGGGTGGCGGCCAGGCGGCGGTGCCAGATGACCGTGTGGACGGTCCAACCGGCCAGCGGAACCGCGGCCGCGGTGATGACGGCGGCCGTAGTGGGGATGTGGGCCATGCGGCCCGTGACGTGCACGGTGGAGGCCATACTGGGGCTCCCTCTCGTGTCGGGGTTTGTCGATGCGGGTGTGGGCCCGAGGCGGCCGGTCAGGTTGACGGCCAGGACGGCCGCCCCGGGGCGGATCTACAGCGGGCGCGTGGTGGCCTGGTCCCAGTGCAGGTCCCAGCCGGGGCGAAGTCCCCGAGCCGACCAGCCGGAGCCGGACGCGGTCGGGATCTGCACGCCGACGGCAGCGCACTGCCGCGCCTGGTCCCACGCGGTGAACGCGGCGCTCAGGGCGTCGCCGGGGCTGTGGGCGCGGCCGGTGAAGACGTGCAGGCCGCGCCGGTCGGGGTGGTCCGGGTCGTGTATCGGGACGTCGACCTCGAAGTGGGGCAGCATCGGGTCACCACTCGGGGTGGCCGGTGTGGGCCGGGTTGCGGGTGCAGATCAGGTCGTCGTCGCCGTCCATGAGGCCCTGGTGGGCCTTGAGGAGGTCGGTGGCGTTGTAGACCGGCGTCCAGGCCGGGCCGGGGCAGTCCTCGTTGGGGCAGGGCAGCTGCACGTCGAAGCCGATGTCGCCTTCGCCGTCGGCGTTGTTGCGGAAGGCGAGGTTGAGGTACTCCTGGCCGGCTCGCAGGACGACAACGCGGTCGCCGTCGGCGAGGGTGGAGCCGTCCCGCCAGGTCGCCAGGCGGGCGATCTCCGGGCCGAAGAAGCGGCGCAGCAGCAGCTCGTCACCCAGGCCCGGGCCGCCGTCCAGTCCGAGGTCGCGGTGGCGGGTGTCGCTGACCCGGCGCAGCAGCGGCCGCAGCCGGCCGATCGAGTCGGAGAACACCACGTGGTCGAAGCCCTCGTTGCGCAGGCCGGGGTGGGCGGCGACCATCGCGGCGTGCTGCGCGCGCACGACGTCGTCGGGCACCCGTCGGCTGTCCGGCCGCCGCGAGTTGCGATCCATCGCTTCCGGCAGCGACGCGGACATCAGCAGAGCCACGGTCGGCATGCCGTGCCGGGCGGCGATCTTCAGCAGCCCGGCACGCGTGGCGCGGTCGGTGCCGGACTGACCCATCAGCAGGACCAGCGACGGGTGGGGAATCTCGGTGTCCATCGGTGTCATTCGCGTTCTCCTTGGGGGTGAAGGGTGCGGGTGGCGTAGTGCAGGTGGAGGCCGGCGGAGTCGCCAATGAACGCGGCGGCTTCCTCCAGGAGCGCGGACACGTCTCCGTCGGGTGCCTCGAGGTCCTGGTCGTCGGAGGCGCGGTCCGCGGCGTGGCCGGCGGCGGTGAGCAGCTGCACGAGCGCGCCGGACACCCCGTCGTCGGGGGCGTCCTCGCGGAACAGCTCGCGCAGCACCTCCGCGACCACGGCCGGGTCGGCGATGCCGGCCAGGTCCCTCTCGATCTGCTGGAGCGCCAGGCGTGCGATGCCCGCGCTGCCGCGGGCTCGCTCCACCTGCGGGTCGACGGCGGTCACGTCGCGGACCGGGTGGCGTACCAGGTGGTGACCGCGGCGGCGGCGAACCCGATGGCGCGGTGGGCCGCCTGGTCCAGTTCCATCAGCGCCGTGCCGGGCCCGGACAGCTCCGCCGTGTCGTGGCCGGCCTTGCGGACCACCGTGGCGTGCTTGATGTAGCCGCCCTTCCCGGCCTTGTCCGCGAGCCAGATCAGCGGGTCACGGCGGTCCAGGATCGCGTGGGTGCTGGCGTTGATGGCCGCTCCCGCGAGCAGCGCCTTCATCGGGACGCGGATTCCGAAGGCGCGGGTGACGCCGGCCGCGGCGAGCAGCTGCACGGCGGTGTAGGAGGCGACGTGCCGGGCGACCGCCCGTCGCCCGTGGGAGCTGGCCGTCCGAGTCGGCCCGTGGTGCCACGGGTTCTCCGCCACGGGCGTCCCGTCGCGGTAGACCAACTCGGTGCCGTGCAGGCCCTTTGCGGCCGCGTCCTTCGAGCTCTGGACCCACTGGTCGCACAGCGGGTGCAGCGCGTCGAACGACGCGAGCAGCGCACCGAACAGGGCCAGGCGGTTCGTGGGTGTGGTGGGTAACGGGTTCATGCTCGGGTTTCTCCTCATCAGGAGGGGTTGGCCAGGAATCGGTTCGGTCCGGGCTGACTGTCCGGGCCTCCGCGCCGTCCCGGCCTGGTAGGCCGGGGCAGCACGGGGGCGGGGCGGTCAGGACCGGGCGGCCAGGACATCGCTGAACCGAGGGGCATCGGCGGCCAGGACCCACTCGCCGTCGGTGATGCGCCGGCCGCGGACGCCGAACCCGTTGCTGGGGGCATTGGCGTTGCCGTGGAACAGGTGGAGGACCGGGACGCCGCCGGACCAGTGGTCGAAGTGCTGCCAGGTGAACCCCGGGTGCGCCGGGTCGTCGTGGTAGAACTCGCCGGCGGGGACGTACGCCGCAGTGAGGTCGAAGACGGCACCGGTGTCGGGGTGGGTCCACTGAGTGCGGCCGATCTCAGTCTCCGGGACCGGGTGGCCGCCGGCGTCGACGCGGCGGTCCATCCACGAGACGGTGACCAGGCAGCCGGGGTGGTCCCAGGTGTTCGGGTAGGGCTTGCCCGGGTTGTAGTAGTCGATGTGGACGTCTCGGTCGGTCAGCGCCTGGCGGCCGCGCAGCTCGCTGCGGACCAGCCGAGCGCGGCCGGCCTGAACGGGCTCCGTGTAGCGGTCGTCCGCCCGGCCGCTGCCGCCACCGTTGGCCAGCCAGCCTCGGACCGAGGCGTAGACGCGGCCGTCGGCGTCGGGGGCGTTCTCGGTGACCTGCCAGTCGGCGAGCACCAACGGCACGTCGCCGGCGAAGTGCAGCGTGCCGTGGTCGGTGTCGGCGATGTGGTGGTCGGGGGTGTTCCAGTCCTGCATGACGAGTCCTCACGGTGACGTAGTGGAGTGCGCTGTGGCCGGGCTGTCCGGCCACAGCGTTGGGAGGGATGGGAACGAGATCGGCCCGCCGCGGTGTGCGGCGGGCCGGTCGGGCGGTGCAGAATCGGCACTGGTCAGTGGCTGGGTGCGTCGGCGGCCGTGTTCTGGCTGGCGATGGTGGCGAGGACGTCCCACAGGCGGGTGCTCGGGCCGAACTGCGGGTCGGCGAGGGTGATCTGCGGGGCGTGCTGCAGGACGGTGACCGCGGCAGGGAACGCAGACCATAAGAAGGCGATGTCGCTGCGGGTGAGGGTGGCTCCGAACTGGGTGTACGGCTCGCCGTCCCGGGTGGTGCAGACGATTCCGGGGTGGGCGTGGCCGTTGTCGGCGTCCCAGCAGTCGGTGAGCACGATGTCCAGGCCCGCGTCTTCGGCGGCGTCGATCATGTCGCGCAGGTCCCGGCCCGCGGTGACGAAACCCGTGACAGCGGCCTTCTGCTGCCACCAGGCGCCGTCCACGCCGGCCTCTTCGATGCCGGGCTGCGAGCAGGTGGTGTAGAACCCGGCGCGGTTGACGGCGGCGAGGACCTCTACGAACGGGAGGGTCTCGGTGTCCGGACCGTAGCGGGGGGCGTAGCCGGGCTGGCTGGCGATACCGCCCTCCAGCCACAGCGCCCCGGCGGTGCCGAGCTGGTCGACCGTATCGGCCGCGCGCCACCGGGATCGGTCTCTCCTGCTCATCCAGGGCAATCGCATGGTGTGCTGTCCTTTCTCGGGAAGGTCCGGGCGTAGGCGATCACTGGTGGTGCCGACTGGCGGCCACCAGGTGGTGGCCGCCAGTCGCTGATCCGCCGTGGTCAGAAGGGTGGTTCGTCGAAGCTCGGGTCCGGGCGGCGCAGTCGGAGGCGGAGTCCGCGGCGGTCCCAGCACGGGCACGCCTCCATCTCCGGATACGGTCCGCCGTTCCACCAGCCGCCCTCGCCGTAGCAGCGGGGGCAGTTGCGGCGGGGCCGGGGGAGCAGTGCGACCTGGTCCCGGGACAGCTCCAGCGACCAGCCGCCGGACGTCCTGGCGTAGGTGAGTGCGGCCGCGGTCGTCGCGGCGACCACGGCGACCGCGGCGAGATGCGCGGCCGTTCGGGCGGGTGCTGCCATGTAGGGCTCCTTCGAGGTCGGCGGCAGATCGTGGCTGACGCGCGGGGGGACGCCCGGCCTACTGCAACGCCACTTCGGCGATCGGCGTCCAGGTGATATGCCGCCGGTCGTGGGACTGCGCCACCAGGCACAGGCGGTTGGCGCGCAGCACGACCGGCTCCCCGGGGTGGTCGGACAGGGCGGCCTTCAGCTCGCGCCGGTCCGGCCGGATGAGGCCGGCGGTGCCGTAAGCGAGCGAGAGGTGCGGGTAGTACAGGGCGGGGATCACGGGGAACCGGCCGCCGGTGACCTCCGCGTCGACGCGGGCTGTCAGCTCCCACAGCCGCCGAGCGGGCTCGCCGGGGCGGGCCAGGCATTCCACGGCGACCGTGCCGACGCCCGGCCGGTCGAAGACGAGGTCGAACGGGCCGATGTCCTGGCACTCCTTGGTGACCCGCTCGATGATCGCGGTGATCGCTTCTTCCGGGTACTGGTCTATGGGCCCGGCGTGCAGCACGGTGCAGTGCACCCACGGCGCCGGGACCGGGGCCAGGCCGGAGCGGTGGGTTATCGCCCGGTACCGCTCCACCAGTTCCTCGCGCACGGTCGCTTCGTCGAACAGCAGGTGCCAGTGCAAGTCCGCGCGCCCGGCCGGCCATGCGTGGGTGCGCGACTCCACTGCGGCGAAGAAGTCCGTCATGTGCGGTCCGGTCACTGCGGGGCTCCTGCAGCGGCGAGTTCGGACGCGAGGTGCACGGCGCCGAAGCCTTCGTCGTGCAGCTGGCCGGAGGTAGGGAGCAGGGCGTGCAGATCGCGCAGGACGTGGACCGGAACGACGCGCTCGCGCGCGGCGTTCTGTGCTTCCGCTGTCGGCAGCCGCACGTCGAACAGGATCGCCACGGTGGGGCGTTGCCAGTAGCGGGCCCGGGCAAGCAGTCCTGCGCGCACGTGCGGGTAGATGTTGGTGGCGTCCACCACGGTGGTGAGGTTGCGGGCGAGGCGGGCGTCCAGGAGCAGGTTCTGGACCTGGGCTGCGACCGGAGTCGCCGACTGGTCCGCCATCGAGTCGGTGGCGAGCTCGCGGTAGACGTCCAGGCACACCCGCCAGGTGGCCGGGTACCGGGCGGCCAGGGTGGACTTGCCGCAGCCGGGGATGCCGACCAGGACGACAAGCGCTCCGGGAGCGAGCGGTGTCTGAGCGCCTGCGGCCGGGTGGGCGGAAGGGTCCAGCGTGGTCACGGGTGGAGTTCCTCCTTGCTGATGGGGGCTGGCCGGTCGGCCACCACCGGCCTCGAGTCCGGCGTGCGAACGCGAGGCCGGCGGAAGCGGGCCGGTACAGAGAGGCGCGTGCGGCAGGCGGAGGGAGCGGGCCTACTTCTTGGTGCACCGCGGGTCGTTGGCGACGACGGCGAGCGACGCGTATTTGGAGTCGCCGTGGTAGGCGACGTAGACGCGGTTGGGGCCGTCGCACTTGGCGCCGATGTTGCTGAAGCCGTCCGACATGCGGATCACGTCCATCGGGGCGCCGTTGTCCTGGCCCGAGCGGGGCGCGTCCTTGAAGGGCTCGGTGTACTTGTTGGAGCAGGCGGTCGCGCCGAAGCCGAGGACGACGGTGACGCCGACCGCGGCGGCGATGTAGCGGGTACGGGTACGCATCGGGAGATCCCCCTGGGAGAAGGTGGAGGCCCGGCCCGGGTGGTTGCCCGGGCCGGGCCGGGCCGTGGCTGGCCGGTCGGCCACTGCCAGCCCCGGGACGCCCAGCGGCGGGGTCTCGGGACTGACAGAAGCGGGCCGGGGCAGGGAAAGAGGCCGTCAGGCCGTTTGCAGGTCCGTGTTCTTGGAGCCGGAGTTGTCGGGAGTCCGGGCGGCGTAGCTCTCCAGGAGCCGGCGCAGCTGCCGCAGGTTGGTGATGGAGCCCGGGGCGTCGGCGTCACTGGTGACGGCGGTGAAGACCATGCCGGGGGCGTGGTCGCCGGCCTGGGTGTCCCACCAGTAGCGCAGGTGGGCGCCGGGGGCGAGGAAGAAGGTGGCGGTTCCGTCGCGGTAGCCCTGCCACCGGTCGGCGTCGGTCAGGAGCATCTGGCCGCGGTCGATCTGGAAGGCGTCGTCCGCGGCCCGCTGCGCGGCGTCGGCGGCGGTGGCTTCCTCCAGGCGGCTGATGCCGTCGGCGAGGCTGGCCGGCGGCGAGGCGGAGGCCGCCCGGTTGGCGGTCACCGGTCGCAGGTGCTGCCGCAGGGACGCGAGGAAGTCCGCCAGCCCCCATGCGAAGGCGAGGCCGGCGATGCCCGCGACGGCGGCCCGGCAGGCGGTGGGCCAGGTGTGGGGTGCGTCGGCGAAGCCGATGTAGCCGCCCGCGCCGGCGGCGGCGAGCAGGAAGCCGTACGCGGTGAGCTTGCGTGGCAGAGGTGCCATTGGTGCTCCTTCGGGGGTGGTTGGTCACGCGGCCAGCCGGTGGCTGGGGCGGGGGAGGGTGTAGGTGGTCGGGTCGGCGGTGATGCCTTCTGCGCACTCCAGGCAGGCACCGAGCGTTTTGAGCGGCAGGCAGTGGTAGTACCGGCGCCCGCACTTCGGGCAGGTCTGCCGTTTGGACATCGCCGCGTCGAGGGCGATCTCCTTGGCGAGCGTCATCGGCCGTATCAGCAGCGCCTTGTCGATCTCGTAGAGCCACGCGAAGCGCTTGCCGCCGCGGCATTCGATCCGGGCGACGGGTTCCTGGCCGCCGGGGCGCAGCCGCATCTGCCGGAGTTGCCGCCGGGTGGCCAGCCCCTTGGGGGCCTGCCGCCACCGGTGCACGATCAGGGCGCCGGTTCTGTCGTCGTACGGGTCGACGTCGGGCACTGCTTGGTCGGCCTCGCCGGCCTGCCCGGGGGCGGCGGCGGGGCCGGTCACCGTAAACGGCGGGGCCAGGGCGCCTTCAGGCGCGAGCGGGCGTTGAGTGCGGCGACAGTGCGGCCGCGGTGCAGCTGCACGCGCAGGATCCGTGGCCGGGGCCGGCCGTCCTTGGCGCGGCGCGGGCGGGGGATGAGCACGGGCGGTTCCTCCGGACGTGGTGGACAGCGCTGCGCCCCGCCGGCGAAGTGTGCTGTCGGCGGGGCGCAGTGCTGTGTCGGGCTCAGGCGGTGTGTGTGGTGCGGGGGCCGGGCGCGGTCGGCGCCGGGGTGCCGTGTGCCGGGCGTGGGTGCGGC
>NZ_JACEGK010000341.1:0-8592 GCF_056859195.1 Streptomyces sp. NH27 | reverse complement strand
GCATGGCGGACAGCCCGAGGCCGAAGCCCACGGCGGCCTGTAGCGGCAGCAGGATCTGGTACCCCGTGTGGGCGTCGAGGAACGCCATCGGCAGCACACCGGCCAGGCTCAGCGTCAGGCCGGCCGCGGAGACGATGCCGCCGCCGACCCGGTCGGTGATCGGCCCGCCGAACGGCATGGACAGCGCGGACCCGCAGCCGATGCCGAGCATGAGCAGCCCCGAGGCGACCACGCCCTCGTGGCGGATGAGTTGGTAGTACAGCGGCAGCAGGATCATCGTGCCGAGCAGGGCGGCGCCGGTGAAGAACACCGAGGTGGTCGCGGCCGTGTAGACGCGGTTGCGGAACAGCCGCAGGTCGAGCACGGGTGTGGCGACGGTGAGGCTGCGCCGGGCGAACAGCGCCATCGCGGCGATCCCGGACAGCAGGGTGGCGAGCACCCGGGTGTCGGTCAGCCCCTGGCGCTCGGCGATCGTGATGCCGTAGAGCACCAGCGGCAGTCCCGCCGCGATCAGCAGGAAGCCGCCGAAGTCGAAGGGGCGCCCCTTGGCGGGGACGCCCCTCGGGACGAGCCGGGCGCCGAGGGCGAGGGCGACCACGCCGACCGGGACATTGACCAGGAACAGCCAGTGCCAGGACAGCGACCGGATGAGCAGCCCGCCGATCGTGGGGCCTATGACGGGACCGAGCACCACGACGATCTTCGTGGCGTTCAGCACCCGCCCCATCCGCTCGGGCCCCGCGATCTCGCCGATCACCGTCTGGCCGGTCGGCACGAGCAGGGCGCCGCACAGCCCCTGGACGGCGCGCAGGGCGATCAACGTGCCGAGGTTCGGCGCCAGGGAGCAGGCGGCGGAGGCCACGGTGAATCCCGCCAGCGCGCACAGCCAGAGCCGGCCGGCGCCCATCCGGCGGCTGAGCCACGCGGTGACCGGTAGCGCGGCCGCGAACGCGATGAGGTAGCCGGTGGCCACCCACTGGGCGTTGCCCAGCGGGGCGTGCAGCACCCCGGCGATCGTCTTGAGGCCGACGTTGACCAGTGATGAGCCGAGGGTGGACATGAACGAGCCGGTGATCACCACCGCCGCGACGCGCCACACCTCCGCGGGGACCTTCGGCAGCGTGTCCGGCGGGCGTGGTGAGGACTGGGTCGTACTGGTCAAGGTCGGCTCCGCTCGCCGGGCGTTCGGGCAGTGGCAGATCGAGATACGTGGGAAACCCTACTATTGATATTCCCATCAAAGCACTGGCTGTTCCATGGGTTTTCCCATGGATGGTCTAGGGTGCGGTGATGACGTCGAACTCTCGGTCGACCGGGCCACGCCCGCCGGTACTGATGCAGTTGCCGGGATTCGCCCTCTCCCACCTGGGCCGGAAGATGCGGGGTGGGATGAAGAGCGCCTTCGCACGGGACGGGCTGTCCGCGCAGGCCCACTTCGTGCTGCTGTGCCTGACGGAGTACAGCGACATGTCGCAGCGCGAGCTGGCCGACCTGCTGCAGATGGACCGCAGCGACCTGGTCAGGCTGCTCGACGTGATGGAGGGCGAGGGCACCGTCCGGCGCAGGCCCGACCCTGCCGACCGGCGGCGTTACGCGCTGTCCATCACACCGGGCGGGGTGCGGACGCTCGAACGCGGCGCCCACCTCGTACACGAGGCGACCGACGCGGCTCTGGCGCGGCTGGACGCCGACGAGCGGGAGACGCTCCACCGGCTGGTGCTCCGAGCGCTGGACGTGCCCCACGAGTGAGGACCGCGGGGAGGACGCCCGCGCCGGCCCGCATGTGGACGGCCGCCGCCGAACGATGATGCTGCGTCAGCCGGTCTCCGGCAACGGCGTCACCACAGGGGCGCGGCTCGACGCCCGGTCGACCGCGGCGCAGGCGGGACCGGTGGCGGCGGTCGTCACCAGGGCCGGTACGACGTAGCCGAGTCGCGGGCGTCAGCAGCCCGGCGTTGAAACCGGCCTGGAGCACGACGAGTTCGGTGAGCCCGCGGGTGTCGAGCAGCACTCCGATACGCGGACACCCGAAGCCCGGTTCCCTCGGACCGGCGAGCGGACGGGGCTTGACGGTCCGCCGGGTCGGCCGGCGCAGCGCCCAGCGAGCGCAGGCTGGAGGCATGTCCGCGTCGGCGCACCGTAGTTACTGGTGCGTGCCGCGCGACACGCCGGCTTCCGCCCTGCCGAGGATCACAGGGATCACAGGGACCACGGGTTGGCGCCGGTGAGGACTCCCGCTGTCCTGCCGGCGGGCAGGCGGTGCTGGAGAACCGCGGCGAGGGCGAGAGCGCCGGACGGCTCCAGGGTCAGGCTCAGGTGGGTGCGGGCGAGGTCGGCCGCATGCGCGATGTGGGCTTCGTCCACGCACAGCATGTCGTCGACGACGTCGAGCATGGTGTGCACGGCGGCCGGCACCGGCACGCGCACGGCCACGCCGTCGGCGCGGGTGTCCGTGCGGGGCGTGGTGACGACGCTGCCGGCCTTCCAGCTCAGTGCCATCGCGGGAGCGCCCGCGGCGCACACCCCGATGACGCGCGTGTGGGGGGAGCGCGCTTTCATCCACGTGCCGATGCCGTTGACGAGGGCGCCGTTGCCCACCGGGACGAGGAGTACCTCGGGAGCGACGGGGGCCAGCTCGCAGCCGATCGTGCCGGCGCCCTCCGCGATGCGGGGCTCGTCGCCGTCCTCGACGTAGGTGACCTCGCCGCTTCGCGCGGCCTCCTGCTCGGCCTGTGCCTTGGCGTCGTCGAAGTCCGCTCCGGTGAGGACCACTTGGGCTCCCAGCCGGCGGATCCGCGTCACTTTGGCCTGGTTGGCGTCGTGCGCGCAGAAGACGGTGACGGGGATCTCGTGGCGGCGCCCGGCCCAGGCGAGGGCCATGCCGAAGTTGCCCGCCGAGGCGCACAACACGCGCCGGCCGCGGGGCAGGGAACGCATGTAGTGGTCGGCTCCCCTGCCCTTGAAGGAGCGCAGCGGGTTCACCGTCTCGACCTTGACCCACAGCGGACGGCCGAGCGCCGCGCTCAGTTCGTCGTCCTGGAACTGTGGAGTGTCACGGAAGAGGGGGTCGATGGTGCGGCTGGCTTCTTCGATACCTTCAACGGAAACCATGGCGCCTATTGTATACGATAGACAGGTGGCGATACAGCAAACCCTCCTGGCCGGCCATCCGTTGCTCCGCGCTCCCGCGAAGGCACTTCCCTTCCCCCTCGACGCTCGGGGCATGGCGCTGATCGCCGACCTCGACGACACCCTCGCGGACTGGCAGCAGCGCACCGGTTACGGCCGGGGCATCGCCGCACCGCAGATCGGCCACGGCGTGCGGGTGGTCCACTGCCGGCTCGACCAGCCGTGGACGCTCGTCAATCCCCGCATCACCGGCCACGCCGACGCGACGTGGGAGGTGTGGGACGGCTGTCTCAGCTTCGCGCTGGAGTTCTTCTGCACCGTGCGCCGGTACACCTGGATCGACGTGACGTACCGATCGCCCGACGGGCACTCCCACACCCTGCGGGCGGACGGCGACCTGGGAGAGTTGCTGCAACACGAGATCGACCACCTCGACGGCCACCTCGCCGTCGACCGCATGACCGAGACGCGCACCCTGTGCATGCGCGCGGAGTTCGAGCAGCGCCACCGACACGAAAGCCCGTACCACTCATGATCCTCCACCCGACCAGCACGCCAGAGCCCATCACCCGCGGCGAACCGCTGCGGGAGAGCGCCTACGCACGCATCGTCGATTTCGTCGCGACCGGCCACTTCGCACCAGGGGCGGCCCTGACCGAGGCGTCTCTCAGCCGCACCCTGGGTGTCTCACGCACGCCCGTGCGGGAGGCGCTCCTGCGCCTGCAGGCGGAGGGAGTGGTGGACTCCGCGCTCGCCAAGGGCTTCGTCGTCAAGGGACTCACCGCCCGCGAATGCGCGGAGCTCTACCCCGTCCTCGCCGCGCTGGAGTCGCTCGCCCTACGATCCGTGGCCCGCCTGCCCGAGGAGGCGGCCGAGCAACTGGCGGAGCAGCTGGGCGAACTGGAGCGCTGCGACGACCCCGTCCGGCGCCGTAGCCTGGACGCCGGGTACCACGCGGCGCTGGTCGAGCTCGGCGGGAACCAGCATCTTCGCTCGCTCACAGGGCAGTTGCGCAACAGCCTTTCCCGCTACGAGATCGCCTACATGCACCACACCCCGCTGCGTCACCGACCCGACGCCGAACACCGCGCGATTCTCGCCGCGTTGGCCGAAGGAGGCGGCGCGGCGGCCGCCGTCCTGGTCGAGCGGCACTGGCAGGCGGGCAAGGACCGCATCCTGAAGTGGCTGGAATGACCGTGCCGGCGAACTCCCTTGCCCCGCCGGCCGGTCGGCGACATCGGGGCGCTCTCCAACGGAGCACGGCGGCGCTTCCGCAACGGAGTCACCACGGCGTCCTTCCCCGCGTACCGGCGCGGAGCCCGGCCCGGGTCCTCCCGCACGGCTCCTTCGACCGCCGCCGGCGCCCGGGCCGGCGCCTGCGCCGACGGCGGCTCGACCCGGCCCGCCGCCTGTAGCGCCCCGGCGCCCGGGAAGTCCAACAGCGCCTGCCGCTCCGTCCCGCCCGTCTCCTCCACGTCGTACGTACTCATGCCAGGTCTCCCGGCACGGCTGCGAGCGTGTTGGAGCACGTGAACGTGGTCACCGCCTGTTACTGTCCATTCCTCCCGAATGGCCCGATAAAGGGCAATTCGCGTCCGCAGGCGGTCGAGAGGACATGGACCATGAACGACTTTTCCCGGCGCGGATTGCTCAGGGCGACGGCGGCTGCGGGCGCCGGTGCGGTCGTCGTGCCGGGCGTCGGGGCCCTGGAGGCGCCGAGCGCGAGTGCCGCGAGTGCCGCGAGCGAGGCGTCCGAGGCGTCCGAGGGCGGTAGTTGCCCGCCGGCACAGTTGACCGGTCGCATCGTGCGTCCAAAGGATCCCGACTACGCCGACTCGAGCATCGGCTGGGACGAACTGTTCGTGCACTATCCGCTGGTCATCGTCTACGCCCAGAACACCCAGGACGTGGTGAACGCCTTGACCTGGGCGCGGCAGCACGACGTCGCGTTGCGGGTGCGCAGCGGCCGCCACTGCCTTGAGGGCTGGTCCAACGTGGACAACGGCATCGTGATCGATGTCAGCGAGCTGAAGTCGGTGGACATCGATGCCGGCGCCCGTACGGCGTCGGTCGGCGCCGGGCTCAACCAGCTGGAAGCGGTGACCACGCTCGCCAAGCAGAACTTCGCGGTGACGACCGGCACGGAGGGCACCGTGGGGCTGTCCGGCGCGACGCTCGGCGGCGGTCTCGGATTCCTCACCCGGTACCTCGGCATGGCCTGTGACAGCCTGATCGGCGCCGAGGTCGTCGTGGCGGAGGGCGCCGAATGCGCCAAGGTGATCAACGCGGACCTGAACAACGACTCGGACCTGCTGTGGGCTCTGCGTGGCGCGGGCAACGGCAACTACGGGATCGTCACCCGACTCACCTACAAGGTGGCCCCACTTGCGAGCGTCACCTACCTGACGGCGACGTGGGACGGCATCGGGGACCTGAAAGGGATCTTCGACACCTATCAGCGCACGGCACCCCACACCGACAACCGTCTGGGCACCCAGCTCGAGATCCACCGGAACCAGATCCTGCTCTTCGCGGTTCTCGCGGAGGGCACCCCGGAGGAGGCGAAGAAGCTGCTGGCGCCGATCCTCTCGATCGGCAGCCCCAACGTCACGACCGAGGTAGGCAATTGGGGCGACGTGTATGCGGGATTCCAGATCCCGACCGCGGACGAACCCGCGAACTGGAAGTTCTTCTCGCAGTTCACCTACAAGCCGTTCCCGCGGGAGGCGATCGACGTCGTTGCCCGGTTCATGCGGGACGCGCCCACCGACGACAGCAACTTCTTCGCCCAGGCATTCGGCGGCGCGGTCCGGCGGAGCCCCCGCGGCGGCACCTCGTTCCCGCACCGTGACGCGCTCTTCTACTCCGAGCCGGGTGCCGGCTGGGGCACCCGCGGCGTCCCGGGCAGCGGCGACGAGCTGACCCCGGTGGCCCAGGCGTGGATCGCCGAGTTCAGCCAGGCGCTGCGGCCCTACGTGAACGGCGCCTACGTCAACGTCCCGAATGTCGGGATGCAGGACTGGGAAACCGCCTACTGGGACGGCAACTTCGACCGCTTGCGCACGATCAAGGCGAAGTACGACCCCCGCAACGTCTTCCAGTACGAGCAGAGCGTCCCGCCCGCGTTCTGCTGACCGACCGCAACCGAGCCCCCTCCCGATTCGACCGGTGAGGGGGCTCAGCGACGTTCTACGTCCATGTCCTATGTCTATGTCCTACGTCAACTCGCGGATGTCCGCCGCCGTGAACTGCGACTCAGGACGAGGTGCCCGCGTGACGGTGGCGCAGGGCGAGGTACAGCGCGCCGCCGCCGACCAGCAGTACACCGGCGGTGATCCCGAGCGGCAGGGCCGCCGAGCCGCTCCCGGACCCCGAGAAGTCCTGGGTGGCGGCCGAGTTGCCGCCGCCGGTGGATCCGGCCGACGCGGAGTTCGCGGCGGCCGCCACGGCGGCCGAGCGGTGAAGGTGCCGGTCGGACTTCACCGAACCGTCGCTGTTGAGCAGCACCTGACGGTCGTTCGGGTGCCGGAAGTCGAAGGCGCCGGTCAGGCTGCCCGCGCGGGTGTCGAAGGACGCGTCGCCGATCCGGCCCGCGTGCCAGTTGTCCTCGATGAAGCGGGTGATCGAGGCTTGCTCGGTGCGGGTGTGGTCGACCGAGTTGACCTTGCTGTAGGGCGAGATGACCAGCAGCGGCTGGCGGGTGCCGGGGCCGCAGCGGTCGGCGTAGCCGCCCACGGCGGCCGGGCCCCCCTGGCACGCCGGGCTGTCGAGGGACTTGCCGTTGGAGCCGACCGTGATGTCCTTCGAGCCGTTGGCCACCTTGGCGTAGACGTGGTCGTACCAGCCGTCGGAGTCGTCGTACGCGATGACGACGGCGGTGTCCTGCCACTGCGGGGAGGACTGGATGGCGTTGATCTCACCGACCAGGAAGTGCTGCTCGTCGATCGGGTCGGAGTAGCCCGCGTGCCCGTCCTGGTAGGAGGCGGCCTTCAGGAAGCTGACGGCCGGCAGCCTGCCCGCCGAGAGGGCGGCGGAGAAGTCGGTGAGGTCGTAGTTGTGGTTCGCCTGGCCGTTGTGGCCGATCTCCGCCACGTTCTTCGGCGGCAGGTGGTGCGGGTTCGCCGTCGACTTGTAGTACTGGAACGGGGCGTGGTGCGAGCTGTAGTCGACCGAGGCCGCGCCGCCGACGTTGGGGTGCGTGCTGCCCTGGCAGTTGGCGTAGTCGCCCTGCTTGCCGTCCCACGGGGTGGACGGGCGGAAGCCGCCCTGGAACCAGCCCCAGGACACGTCCTTGGCGTTGAGCAGGTCGCCGATGTTCTTGCCGGTCAGCGCCGCCAGCGCGTTGGTGCTGGTGTGGCTGTTGTCGGCGCAGTCGTCATAGGCCGGGTCCGGGTCGTTGATCATGGTGCCGACGCCCTTGGCGTCCGGCGAGACGACCGCGTACGGGTCGGGGCTGGCGGTCTGCTTGGGGTTCTCGGTGCCGGTCGACGGGTCCATCGAGATCACGCCGTGCGTCTGGCCGGAGGCGAGCTCGATCGCGCCGGGGGTGGACGGGCCGTACGCCGAGCTGAAGGAGTTGTCGCCGAGTGTGTAGTGCTGGGCGTAGTTCCACAGTGCGGTGACGGTGTTGCCGTCGTAGTAGTCCATCACCAGTCCGGGTTCGCCGAAGAGGTTGCCCGAGCACTTGCTGGTCTCGGTGTTCTGCACGTACTGGTCGGCCTTGCCGCCGTTCGCGGCGTACTGCTCCGGGCCGTACGAGTGGTTCTGGTCGCAGGTGACGGCCTGGGACGGGCTCAGCCGGGTCGGCGTGTACTGGTTCGGGTTCTTCGTCAGCAGCCCCGCGTGGCGGGCGGTGTCGATGTCCTTGGGCGTGTGCCGGTCGGCCGTGAACGGTGTGCCGTCGGTGTTCGCCGCCACCGGATACGCGCCGAAGTAGTGGTCGAACGACTCGTTCTCGTCGTAGATGACGACCACGTGCTTGATCGGGGTGGCGGTCGCGCCGCCGCCCCCGTGGTGAGCCGCGTCGGCCCCGGCCGGCGCGGCGCCGCCCAGCAGTACGAGCGCCGCTGATCCCGCCAATGCCCCCCAGCGCGCCGCTCGTAGCCGCGAGCCCGCTGGTCTTCTGGTCGTACCGCTCGTCCCACGCATACCTGGTCAGCCTCCGCAGTGCTCTTCGGCGTGCCGTCGATGAATGTTCACCTGCCGTACATGATCGTCCCATTGGGCCGAACATGACAATGCCCCGGCGGGCCGCGTGTCCCCGCCGGAGACGATCCACCGACGGCGCGCGCTCAGGTGAGCAGGCCGCGGCCGAGCCAGTCGGTGCGGTCCTTGACGCCGGGCAGTGCGAAGAAGTAGCCGCCGCCGAACGGGGTGATGTAGTCGACCAGTGGTTCGCCGGCCAGCCGTTTCTGCACGGCGGTGAACTGCCGTTCCAGGTCCTGCTGGTAGCAGATGAAGATC
>NZ_JACEGK010000340.1:0-8612 GCF_056859195.1 Streptomyces sp. NH27 | reverse complement strand
CCTGAGTATCTGCGGCTCCTCCCTGCTTGCCGCGGAGGGAGCCGCGTTCAGTCGGACTCAGGGGCGCGGGGAACCGCGCGACAAGCCCACCGCTCGGGGATGGTCCCGAGACGGCGGACAGGGGCACCCGGGGGAGGTCCCCACTCAGCCGGGAAGGCCGGGGGGAAGGCCGGGAAGGCCGGGAAGGCCGGGAAGGCCGGGAGCCGACTTCGCCGGGTGCTCCGCCAGCGCCTCCAGGGCCATCGCGATGGCGCGGTCGAGTTGGGGGTCGCGTGCCGCGGCGTGGTCCTGCGGGGTGACGATCACCTCGACGTCGGGGTCGACCCCGTGGTTCTCCACGGACCACCCGAACCCCTCGAACCAGAGCGCGTACTTCGGCTGGGTCACCGAGGTGCCGTCGACCAGCTGGTAGCGGCTGTCGATGCCGATCACGCCGCCCCAGGTACGGGTGCCGACCACCGGACCGATCCCGAGCGTGCGGATCGCCGCGTTGACGATGTCGCCGTCCGACCCGGAGAACTCGTTGGCGACCGCCACCACGGGACCGCGCGGGGCGTCCTGGGGGTAGCTGAACGGGTGGCCGTGCCGCGGCAGGTCCCAGCCGATGACCCGGCGGGCCAGCTTCTCCACCACGAGCTGCGAGGTGTGCCCGCCGCGGTTCTCGCGGACGTCGACCACCAGGCCCTCGCGGGCCACCTCGACCCGCAGGTCGCGGTGGAGTTCGGCCCAGCCGTTGCTGACCATGTCGGGCACGTGCAGGTAGCCGAGCCGCCCGCCGGAGATCCGGTGGACGTAGGCGCGCCGGTCGGCGACCCAGTCGTGGTAGCGCAGCGCCTCCTCGTCGGAGAGCGGCACCGCGACCACGTGCCGGACCGGTCCGCCCGCGGCCGGGGCGACCGTCAGCTCGACCGGCTTGCCCGCGGTGCCCACCAGCAGCGGCGCGGGGCCGGTCAGCGGGTCGACCGGCAGCCCGTCGACCGCGACGAGGGTGTCCCCGGCGCGGACCGCCACCCCGGGCGCGGCCAGCGGCGAGCGGGCCCGCGGGTCGGAGGACTCGCCGGGCAGCACCCGGTCCACCCGCCAACTGCCGTCCTCCGCACGGGAGATGTCCGCGCCCAGCAGGCCCTGGCGGCGGCGCGGGTCACCGGAGCCGCCGGCGGGGGAGACGTACGCGTGCGACGTGCGCAGCTCGCCGTGCAGCTCCCACAGCAGGTCCACGAGGTCGTCGTGGGTGGCGACCCGGTCCAGCAGCGCGCGGTAGCGTTCGCCGATCGCGTCCCAGTCGAGGCCGCCCATGTCGGCCCGCCAGAAGTGGTCGCGGGCGAGCCGGTGCGTCTCGTCGAACATCTGCCGCCACTCGTCGGCGGGGCGGACGGTGACCCTGACCCGGGCGAGGTCGATGCTCGCCGAACTGTCCGAGTCGTCATCGGACTTGCTGTCCGCCGGCCCGACCCGCAGCCGCGAGCCGCTGGTGACGAGCACCTTCGAGCCGTCGCCGGAGACCGCGAAGTCGTCGGCGTCGGCGGCGATCTCCTCGACCTTCAACTGTCGCAGGTCGTAACGCTCCAGGACGGTCCCCGGCGGCTCCGCGTCGGGCGTGGCCAGCGACGCGCCGAGCGTGCCGGTCAGCGGGTGCCGCAGCCACAGCACCCCGCCCTTGGCGGCCCGCAGCCCCGAGTAGTGGCCGGCCTCGACGGGGAAGGGCACGATCCGGTCGGCGATGCCCTCCGCGTCGACCTTGGTGGCGCGGGGCCGGTCCCGGCGGCCGCGCCTGCCCGAACCGCCGCCGTCGGAGCCGCCGTTGTCGCTGTCGGAGGAATTGTCGGAGGCGCTGCTGTTGTCGCTGTCGGAACCGCCGTCGGAACCCGTCCCGGAGCCGCCGTCCGCGCCGGTGGCGGAGCTCACGTCCGGCTCCGCGCCCGCGCCCGAGCCCGCGCCGGTGCCCGTGCCCGACCCGGTACCCGTGCCCGCGCTGCCGCCGTCGCCGTGCTCGCCGTCGTCGTCCCCATCGTCGTCGTACGGGCGGCCGTGCCGCTGCGGGCCGAACGGCGACGGGGTGGTGGCGGCGAGTGTGATCAGGTACGGGCGGCAGGCATTGGGGAAGGAGAGGTCGAACACGTGGGCGTCGTAGACCGGGTCGAAGGCCCGCTCGGACAGGAACGCCAGGTGCCGGCCGTCGGCGGTGAAGGCGGGCGCGAAGTCGATGAAGCGCAGCGGGGTGGCCTCCACCAGGGTCAGGTCCGCGGTGGCGGCGAGCTTGATCTGCCGCAGCGAGCCCGGTCCGGGCTGGGACCAGGCCAGCCAGGCGGAGTCGGGGGAGAAGGCCAAGTCGCCGGCGTCGCCGGCGTTTCCGGCCGGTTCGGGCGCCGGTACCGGCTCGCCGTCGCCCTCCGCCGTGCCCGTGTCGCTCGTCGGTACCTCGCGCACCTCGCCGGTCTGCGTGTCGACCAGCAGCACCCGCCCGTCGTGCGAGGCGACCGCGATCCGGTGGCCGTCCGGGGACACCTCGATCTCGTGCACCCGGCCGAGCCGCCCGGCCGCGAGCCGGCGCGGCGCGGTGTCGGCCGGCAGTCCGACGGCCGGGGCGATCTCCAGCGCGTCGTCGCCGTCGGCGTCGGTCACCCACACCACGTACTGGTCGTCGCCCTGCGAGAACACCCGCGGGTGCCGGGTGCGTACGCCCGGTTGCGCGGTCAGCACCCGGGCGGGGCCGCCGCGGTGGGTGACCCAGTGCGTGGTGCCGCGCACCTCCACCGCGCTGCCGCGGCCGGTGTGGTCCGGGCGGGCGTCGCCCAGATACGCGGCCGGGCGAATCGGGTGGGGCTGCAAGTCCGCGCGCTGGCCGCCGAGTTCGATCTGCAACGGGCGCGGCTGCACGTCCTCGCCGAGGCCGTCCAGCAGGTGGAGGGTGCCGCCGGCGGTGTACACGACCCGGGTGCCGTCGGTGCCGGCCTGCCGGGCGTAGAAGCCGTCGAGCGGGGTGTGGCGGCGCAGGTCCCCGCCGTCGGGGAGGCTGGAGTAGAGCGCGCCCTGGCCCTCGTGGTCGGAGAGGAACGCGATCCGGCCGTCGACCCACATCGGGCACTCGATGTTGCCGTCGATTCCTTCGTGCAGCCGGGCGAACTCCCCGCCGCCGGTGGGGTCGAGCCACAACTTGCCCGCGGTGCCGCCGCGGTAGCCCTTCCAGTACGCCGCCTCGCGCCCCATCGTCACCGACTGGAGCAGCAAGGCGCCGTCCGGCCCGTAGGCGAGGTCGCCGAGCGGGCCGAGCGGCAGCTTCCGCGCGGGGCCGCCGTCCAGCGGCAGTTGGTGCGCCCAGGTGCGGCGGATCGACGCCTCGCCGGCCGTGGTCATCACCACCAGCTCGCCCTCCGGCGTCCAAGTCCGCACCTCGGTACGGGCGTTGCCCCAGTAGGTGAGCCGCCGCGAGGGTCCGCCGGCCAGGTCCGCCACGTGCACTTCGGGCGCGCCGTCACGGGTGGAGGTCCACGCCACCGACACGCCGTCCGGGGAGATCCGCGGTCGCCGGACCGGCATGTTGTCCGCGCTGACCCGCCAGGCCCGGCCGCCATCGAGCGGCGCGACCCACACGTCGTCCTCGGCGGTGAAGACGACCAGGTCGCCGTGCGGGTGCGGGCTCCTCAGATACGAGGGGTGATGTGCGGGGCGAACAGGGCCCGAAGGGCGCGCGGAGAGCGAGGACTGCGTCACGATGCCAGCCTAACCACGATCAACTGCGCTGAGCAGTGCTCCTCGGTACCAAGCGGAACCGATGCGGGAATCGGACCGTCCCGGAACGGCGTTCACCGCGCCGCTGTTCCGTGGACCGGCTTTCGTCGCGCGGCTGTTCCGCGGACCGGCGTTCATCGCGCGGCTCCATCCTCCCCGGGTCAGCACAGGCCGAGCCCGTGCACGTCGAACACCGTCCGGCCGCCCACCACCGCGGTCAGGTGGCCCTGGACACATGTGAGGTTCGACTGCCGGGTCACATCCCCCTTCACCGTGATCTTCCGCTGGTCGTTCGTGCGGCCCACGCAGTCGACCTTCGGGTCCTGCTTGTCCTCGGTCGCACTGCACGACAGCCACTGCACCTTGATGTGGTCCTGCTTGAGCGTCTTGGTGGCCAACTGGTCGGTGCTCACCGAGACGTTGGAGCTGCTCAGCCCGTCCACGGGATCGCACGCCGCGACCGTCGCCATCACCAGGGCGGCTCCCGCCACCCCAACACCCCAGTTCCTCCGGAAGCGTTCCATCCCCCCACGATGCCTCGCCCCCTCCGCGGCGGCCATCCCCCACACGGTGGACCCCTGCCCTTAAGGGCTTCGGCCCGCGCGGGCCGATACGATGCCGGGTGCGGGCCGGCGGATCGCGCCGGCCGGCGGACGGACAAGCGGAAGAGCAAGGGGTGCCGCGGTGGCGGGAGAAGCGCAGCCGGACTGCCTGTTCTGCAAGATCGTGGCCGGGGACATCCCGGCGACGGTGGTGCGGGAGACGGAGACCACCATCGCGTTCCGGGACATCAACCCGCAGGCGCCCACCCATGTGCTGGTGATCCCGCGGGTGCACTACGCGAACGCGGCCGAGCTGGCCGCGGGCGACCCGGCCGCCGCCGCGGACGTGCTGCGGGAGGCCGGCGAGGTGGCCGCGCGGGAGAACGTGGTCGACACCGGCTACCGGATCGTGTTCAACACCGGCCCGGGTGCGGGCCAGACCGTCTTCCACGCGCACGCCCACGTGCTGGGCGGCCGCGACCTCCAGCGGCTGGTCTGAGCCGGGCGCCCGTGAGCCGGGCACCCGGCGACGTAAAGGGCCCCGAAATGGCCCCGTAAGGGCCCCGACCCGCGACCGTACGGACACCAGCGCCATGTCACCCCGCGAACTCGTCGTACTCGGCACCGCCAGCCAGGTGCCGACCCGGCAGCGCAACCACAACGGCTACGTGCTGCGCTGGGACAGCGAGGGCATCCTCTTCGACCCCGGCGACGGCACCCAGCGGCAGATGGTGCACGCCGGGCTCGCCGCGCACGACCTGACCCGGATCTGCGTCACGCACTTCCACGGCGACCACAGCCTGGGCCTGGCCGGGGTGGTGCAGCGGATCAACCTGGACCGGGTGCCGCACCCGATCACCGCGCACTACCCGGCCGGCGGGCAGCGGTACTTCGACCGGCTGCGGTACGCCACCGCGTACCGCGAGACCGCCGACCTGCGCGAGCAGCCGCTCGACGCGGACGGCCCGATCGCGGTCACCGCGGAACTCACGCTGTCGGCACGGCGGTTGTCCCACCCGGTCGAGGCGTACGGCTACCGGCTGGACGAGCCGGACGGACGGCGGATGCTGCCGGAGCGGCTGGCCGCACACGGTATCGCCGGCCCGGACATCGGCCGGCTGCAACGCGACGGCGAGCTACGCGGAGTGACGATGGATCAGGTCAGTGAGCCGCGCGCGGGGCAGTCGTTCGCGTTCGTGATGGACACCCGGATGTGCCCGGCGGTGCCCGAACTGGCCGCCGGATGCGACATGTTGGTGATCGAGTCCACGTTCCTCGACCAGGACGCCGGGATCGCCGAGGAGTTCGGCCATCTGACCGCGGGCCAGGCGGGCCGGGTGGCCGCGGAAGCGGGTGTGCGGCACCTGGTGCTCACCCACTTCTCGCAGCGCTACCCCGACCCGGACGACTTCGGGCACCAGGCCCGCGCGGCGGGCTTCACCGGCGAACTCACCGTCGCCCACGACCTGATGCGCGTCCCGGTGCCCAAACGCCGTCACTAGCGGCGTACTTCAAGCCCTACGGCAAGCCCTACGGCAATCCCCGCTGCAAGCCCTACGGCAGGTAGTACATCGGGTTCGGCAGCTTGAACGACCTGTCCGCGTGCCCGCCCTCCAGGTCGCTGTACTGGTCGCCGAAGTTGCCGACGATGTCGTAGCCCAGCGACTCGATGTGCGCCCGGGTGCCGGACTTGTACTCGATGGTCGAGCAGGTCGCGCCGCACGGCAGGTACGACGGCGGGGTGGCCGTGTTCTTCAGGTACAGGTGCGGGGTGTCGGAGGGCGCCTTGAAGCCTTCCGCGGTCAGGTTCCGCACGGTGTCGGCGCGCTGCGCCTCCGGGCGGCCGGTGATCCAGAAGACCGTGATGCCCTTCGAGGCGGCCCAGTTGACGAGGGTGTCGATGCCGAAGACCGGCGGCATGTTCTTGGTGTCCAGGTACGCCTGGTTGCTTGCCGGGGTGTAGTTGAAGCCCACCTCCAGCTCGTAGTTGTACGTCAGCAGGCTGGTGTCGTCGACGTCGAGCACGATCGCGGGCTTCCCGCTCTTGCCGTGGCCCTTGCCGTGACCCTTCCCGTTGCCGTGGCCGCTGGTGGCCGCTTGCGCCAGGTAGGACTTCGCCTTCGCCTCGATCCCGGCGACCTGCTGGGCGTAGTTGCTGGTCGGGGACGCCTGGTGCTCGCCCGAAGCGTCGACGGTGTCGCCGTAGTACGCCTTGATCTCGTCGACGACGTTGGTGAGATTGGGGATCTGCTTGTCGCTGCGCGGTGCGGAGTTGTCCGCGGTCGCGACGCCGACGCCGTAGAACGTGGCGCCCAGCGTCACCGCGGTGGCGGTGACGGCCAGCGCGCGGGTACGCAGGGACAGACGGGCACGGGGCATGGCGGTGCTCCTTCAAGGCTCGATGATGCGGCGGAATGTAGACCCCGGCATCCGAGCAGGTCAAGGCGCGTCTACGCGCGTGGCGACGCAACATGGGTTCAGCTGCGGTTTCCGTTGCGTTAACCCGCAGTTCAGAGACGTGCGGGCCGGGTTCCGCCGGTTCTCACCAGTTCGCGGCGGTGAGGATACGGCTCGCCGCCGCCGCGGAGTCGACCAGCGGATGCCGCACCAGCGCGCGCAGCGCCGCCGCCCGCGAACCGGTGGTCGCCGCCTCGATCGCCGCCCGCTCCACCGATTTCAGCGCCAGCATCAGCCCGGCCTGGTGCTCGTCGGGCGCCGCCGCCGGCAGCGGCCGGGCCCCGAACGCCCCCACCTCGCAGGGCACTTCGACCACCGCGTCCGGGTCCAGCGCCGAAACCGCCCCGCTGCCCGGCACGTTGAGGATCAGCACGGTGCGCTCGTCCCGGGCGATGGCCCGCATCAAGGCGAGCGCCACCTTGTCGTAGCCGCCGCCGTCCAGGTCGTGCGGGTCGCGCTGCCAGCCGCCGGTGGCCGCACGGTTCTCGGCCATGTAGGTCTCCTCGCGCTCCAACCGGGCGCGTTCCCACAGGTCGTACGCGGACGGGCCGCCGCCGGTCGCGCCCGTACCACCCGTGACGCCCGCCTCGCCGGTACGGCCCCCGCCCGCGCGGTCAGCCGCCGCGAAGAACTCCGACTGCCGGCGGTGCAGGAACTCCCCCCGGGTCGCGTCCGCCGACCGCACCGCGGCCAGCGCCTCGCGCTGGAAGTAGTAGTAGTGCAGGTACTCGTTGGGCAGCGAGCCCAGTGCCGCCAGCCACTCCGCGCCGAACAGCCGCCCCTCCTCGAACGAGCCGAGCGCCACCGGGTCCGCGAGCAGCCCCGGCAGCAACTCCCTTCCGTCCAGGGCGAGTCCGCGCAGCCAGCCGAGGTGGTTCAGGCCGACGTAGTCGTACGAGAAGCCCGGCGCGTCCGGGTCCGCGCCCGCCGCGCGTGCGGCCCGCCGGACCAGCCCCACCGGCGAGTCGCAGATGCCGATCACGCGCGGGCCCAGCACGCGGGTCATCGCCTCCGTCACCATCCCCGCGGGGTTGGTGAAGTTGATCACCCACGCGGACGGGGCCACCGCGCGGACCCGGGTCGCGACGTGCAGGGCGACCGGGATGGTGCGCAGGCCGTACAGGATGCCGCCCGCGCCGACGGTCTCCTGGCCGAGGACGCCCTCGGCCAGCGGGATCTGCTCGTCGCGGACCCGGCCCTCGGTGCCGCCGACGCGCATCGCCGAGAACACGAAGTCCGCGCCGCGCAGCGCCGCGTCCAGGTCCGTCTCCACCCGGACGCGCGGTCCGGGGTGCTCCGCTGTCGCCTGCTCGGCCAGCACTTTCGCGATGACGCGCAGCCGCAGGGGGTCCGTGTCGTGCAGCACGAGCTCCGAGACCGTGGGGTCGCTTTGGAGGGCCCGGAAGACCAGGGGCACCCGGAAGCCGCCTCCGCCGAGGATGGTGAGTCGCACGCCGTATCCGTCCCGTCTGCCCGGTCCATGTCCTCCCCGGACCCTACGACCTGGTGCGTGGCCGATCGCGCAGTTCCGCCCCCGGAGCTTCGCGTCGAGGCGCACCCAATGCCATCAGGTTGGTGCGTACGTACGACGGGCGCGGCCGTCCGACCGCCATCACCGACTCCACCGGCCTCCCACCTGCTCGACCGCGACCCTCTGACGGTCCAGGAGCGGACCGACTTCACCTGGCACGGCCACACCCTGGTCGAGCAGACCGCCAACGGCCCCCATCTGCCCGGGCCCTACACCCTCACCTGGGACTACCGCGGCCTGCACCCCATCGCCCAGAACGAGCAACTGGCCGCCGAATCCGACCAGGACGAGATCGACCGCAAGTTCTTCGCCATCGTCACCGACCTCGTCGGCACCCCCACCCACCTCTACGC
>NZ_JACEGK010000339.1:0-8619 GCF_056859195.1 Streptomyces sp. NH27 | reverse complement strand
GTCACGGCGCGGGCCGAGCGTCAGCGAAACTCGCCCATGCCCTTCAGGGCCGCGTCCAGCAGGGCCTGCCGGCCGTCGAGCTCGGCTTGGAGCTTGTCGGCCTTCGCGGAATTCCCCGCGGAACGCGCCGTGTCGATCTGGCCGCGCAACTTCTCCACGGCGGCCTGGAGTTGGCCGGTCAGACCCGCGGCACGCGCCCGGACCTCCGGGTTGGTGCGCCGCCACTCGGATTCCTCCGAGTCCTGCAGCGCCCGCTCCACGGTGTGCATGCGCGCCTCGACCCGCGGCCGGGCATCACGCGGCACATGGCCGATCGCCTCCCACCGCTCGTTGATCGAACGGAACGCCGCCCGCGCGGACTTGAGATCGGTCACCGGCAGCAGCTTCTCCGCCTCGGTGACCAACTCCTCCTTGCGCGCGAGGTTGTCCCGCTGCTCGCTGTCCCGCTCGGCGAACACGTCGGTACGCGCGGCGAAGAAGACGTCCTGCGCACCGCGGAAGCGGTTCCACAGGTCGTCCTCGGCCTCGCGCTGGGCGCGGCCGGCCGCCTTCCACTCCGTCATCAACTCGCGGTAGCGGGCCGCGGTGGGCCCCCAGTCCGTCGAACCGGACAGCGACTGCGCCTCGGTGACCAGCTTCTCCTTGGTCCGCCGGGCCTCCTCGCGCTGCGCGTCCAGCGACGCGAAGTGCGCCTTGCGCCGCTTGGAGAACACCGAACGGGCGTGGCTGAAACGGTGCCACAGCTCGTCGTCGGCCTTGCGGTCCAGCCGCGGCAGGCCCTTCCAGGTGTCCACCAGAGCCCGTAGCCGCTCACCCGCGGTGCGCCACTGCTCGCTTTCGGCCAACTCCTCGGCCTCGGCGACCAGTTTCTCCTTGGCGGTCTTCGCCTCCTCGCTCTGCTTCGCCCGCACCGCCCGGCGTTCCTCGCGCCGGGTCTCCACGAGCGCCACCAGTGCGTCCAGCCGGGTGCCCAGTGCCGCCAGGTCGCCGACCGCATGCGCCTCGGTCACCGCGGTACGCAGGTGCTCGATCGCGGCCAGCGCCTCCTTGGGCGCCAGATCGGTGGTCTGCACCCGCCGTTCGAGGAGGCCGATCTCCACGACGAGCCCCTCGTACTTGCGCTCGTAGTAGGCGAGCGCCTCGTCAGGGGAGCCCGCCTGCCACGAACCGACCTCCTTCTCACCGTCGGCCGTACGCACGTACACGGTCCCCGTCTCGTCGACGCGGCCCCACGGGTCGCTGCTCACAGCGCCTCCCTCATGTGATGCCCACCAGGTCACCGCCGGCGGGCATCGTCCACAGTGTCTCTCCGGCCGGGCCGCACGCCCTGACCGGTCCCAACGCCAACATAGGCGACCGGCGCCCCGGCTGTCCGCATCCGATGCGCGCTCAATCGCGAATTCGGATACCGATCAGGACTCGGTCCGATCATGGTCAGGTAGCGGTCGCGGCCCGGTCGGGGGTCAGGACTTGGTGACGGTGGCCTTGTTGACGACCACGGTCGCGTTGGGCGCGCCGTCGCCCTGGCCGGTGCTCTCACCGTCGGCGGCGATCTTGTCGAGCACCTTCATGCCGTCCTTGGAGATGGTGCCGAACGGCGTGTACTGCGGGGGCAGCGGGCTGTCCTTGTAGACCAGGAAGAACTGGCTGCCGCCGGTGTGCGGCTGGCCGGTGTTGGCCATCGCGATGGTGCCCGCCGGGTAGGTGACCGAGCCGGAGGACTTGTCGGCCTTGCCGAACGCCGTCAGGTTCTCGTCGGGGATGGTGTACCCGGGGCCGCCGGAGCCCTGGCCGGTCGGGTCGCCGCACTGGAGCACGTAGATGCCGGTGGTGGTCAGCCGGTGGCAGACGGTGTGGTCGAAGAAGCCCTGGTCGGCCAGGAACTTGAACGAGTTGACGGTGTGCGGGGCCTTCGCCGTCTCCAGCGCCATCGGGATGTCGCCGCAGGTGGTCTGGAGGTCGAAGGTGTAGTCGGCGCTCTTGGCGATGGACATCGCCGGCTCCTTCTTCCACTGCTTGGTGCCGGGCTTGCCCGCCGCCGCCTTCTTGCACGGGTCCGGTCCCTTGGGCGCCGCGGTGGTGGGCGCCGTGGCGGGCGGGGTCGGGCTGGCCGCTGCGGCGTCGTCCTTCTTCTTGCTGCTGCCGTCGAACGCGCCCGCCGCGTACGCCCCGCCGAGCGAGGCGACCACCACGGCGACCACCACGGCGATCACCGAGTTGCGCACCCGCGCTTTGTGCTGCGCGCTCACCCGGCGCTGCTGCTGACGCGCGAACTTGTCCCGGGCGAGCTGCCGCCGCCGCTGATCCTTGGTGGTCACTTCGCCGTCTCCGTCGTCTGAGTGTCGGTTGTCCGCCCGGTGCGGCGCACCGACGCTTTGCGTTGTATGTTTCCTGTGCGCCGGCTGTATCCAAGGGGACACGGCCGGTGTCGAAGCTGCCGTATGCGAATGTACGTGCCGCAGATCTTCGCGTCACGCCACACCTGCCGTCCAGTCCGCGCACCGGTCGACAACTGGTTCGCAGCCGCGACCCGCTCGCCGGTAGGCTCAAGGCAGCCGATCGCGGACGACAGAAGGACGAACGTGCTCATTGCCGGGTTCCCCGCCGGGGCGTGGGGCACGAACTGCTACGTGGTCGCGCCCGCCGCCGGCGAGGAGTGCGTCATCATCGATCCGGGGGTCGACGCGACCCAGGGCGTCGAGGACCTCCTCGCCAAGCACCGGCTGAGGCCCGTGGCCGTCATCCTCAGCCACGGCCACATCGACCACGTCGCCTCGGTGCTGCCGGTCTGCGGCGCGCACGACGTGCCCGCCTGGCTGCACCCTGCCGACCGCTACATGCTCAGCGACCCGGAGAAGGCGATCGGGATGGCCGTCGGCGCCCACCTGTTGGGCGATCTGACCGTCGGCGAGCCCGACGATCTCAGGGCACTGACCGACGGCGAGACCCTCGCCCTGGCCGGTCTGGAGTTCGGCGTCGCGCACGCGCCCGGCCATACCAAGGGGTCGGTGACCTACCGGCTGCCCCCGACCACCGACATCCCGTCGGTGTTCTTCTCGGGCGACCTGTTGTTCGCCGGCTCCGTCGGACGCACCGACCTGCCCGGTGGCGACACCGCCGAGCTGTACGAGTCGCTGGCCCGCGTGTGCCTGCCGCTCGACGACTCGACGGTGGTGCTGTCCGGGCACGGCCCCCAGACGACCATCGGCCGCGAGCGCGCCACCAACCCCTACCTGGGCAAGGTGGCCGGCGGCCACGGAACCGGCGAAGACCCGGCTCCACGACGAGGATTGTGACTGTCACTGCCGTGAGCACGTTCCAGGCCCCCAAGGGCACCTACGACCTCCTGCCGCCCGACTCCGCGGCCTTCCTCGCGGTGCGCGAGGCGATCGCCGCCCCGGCCCGCCGGGCCGGCTACGGATACGTCGAGACCCCCGGCTTCGAGCACGTCGAGCTGTTCGCCCGCGGTGTCGGCGAGTCCACCGACATCGTCACCAAGGAGATGTACGCCTTCTCCACCAAGGGCGGCACCGAACTGGCGCTGCGCCCCGAGGGCACCGCGTCGGTGCTGCGCGCCGCCCTCCAGGCAAACCTGCACAAGACCGGCAACCTGCCGGTGAAGCTCTGGTACTCCGGCTCCTACTACCGCTACGAGCGCCCGCAGGCCGGCCGTTACCGGCACTTCTCGCAGGTCGGCACCGAGGCGATCGGCGCGGAGGACCCGGCGCTGGACGCCGAGTTGATCATCCTGGCGGTCGACGCGTACCGCTCGCTCGGCCTGCGCGACTTCCGGCTGCTGCTCAACTCGCTGGGCGACAAGGAGTGCCGACCGGTCTACCGCGCGGTGTTGCAGGACTTCCTGCGCGGCCTGGACCTCGACGACGACACCCGCAAGCGGATCGAGATCAACCCGCTGCGGGTGCTCGACGACAAGCGCGAGTCCGTGCAGCGTCAACTCGCCGACGCGCCACTCATCGTTGATCACCTGTGCGAGGCGTGCAAGGAGTACCACGAGCAGGTCCGCGAGCTGCTGACCGCGGCCAAGGTGGCGTACGAGGACGACCCGCGCCTGGTCAGGGGCCTGGACTACTACACCCGCACCACCTTCGAGTTCGTCCACGACGCGCTCGGTTCGCAGTCCGCGGTCGGCGGCGGCGGGCGGTACGACGGCCTGTCCGAGATGATCGGCGGCCCGCCGCTGCCCTCGGTCGGCTGGGCGCTGGGCGTGGACCGCACGGTGCTGGCGCTCAAGGCCGAGGGCGTGGAACTCGCGCTGCCCGCGGCCACCGACGTCTACGCGGTGCCGCTCGGCGAGCAGGCCAGGCGGACACTGTTCACACTGGTCACGGAGTTGCGGCGGGCCGGGATCGCGGCGGACTTCGCGTTCGGCGGCAAGGGCATCAAGAACGCGATGAAGTCCGCGGACCGCTCCGGGGCCCGCCTCGCGATCGTCGCGGGGGAGCGGGACCTGGCCGAGGGTGTGGTCCAGCTCAAGGACCTGGCCAGCGGCGAGCAGGGCCCGGTGGCGCTGGCCGAGGTGGCGGAGACCGTCAAGGAACGGCTGGTTTGAACCGCTCGTCCGTGTACCAGGGCGGCAGACCTTACGCCGTTCTCACCGCCCTGGTGCACAATGTTCGGAAGCCCGCCCCACGGACCTGAGAGATCGGCGATCATGACGACTTCCGCGTTGGACGAGACGCGAACGGACGGCGACCGCGACCCGCAGGAACCCGGCGGGATCGTGCCGACGAAGGCATTCACCTGGCTGCTGCTGATCTCCGGCGCGCTCGGCCTGCTCGCCTCTTTCGTCATCACCAACGACAAGTTCGTCCTGCTCCAGGACCTCGCCGTGGGCAAGACGCCGCACTTCTCGTGCAGCCTGAACCCGGTCATCGCCTGCGGCAGCGTGATGGAGAGCAAGCAGGCGCACGCCTTCGGCTTCCAGAACCCGATCATCGGCCTGGTCGCCTACGGCGTGGTGATCTGCGTCGCGATGGGCGTGTTCGCCGGCGCCCGCTACAAGCCGTGGTTCTGGTACGGCCTGCAGGCCGGCGGCCTCTTCGGCGTCGGCTTCATCAGCTGGCTCCAGTACCAGACGATCTACAACATCAACGCGGTCTGCCTGTGGTGCTGCCTGGCCTGGGTCGTCACGATCCTGATCTTCTGGTACACCGCCGTGCACAACATCAGGCACGGCCTGATCAAGGTGCCGGGCAAGGTCCGCGCGGCCGTGCTGGAGTTCCACTGGGTGGTGCCGGTGATCTGGTACGCGGTGATCGGCCTGCTGATCCTGACCCACTTCTGGTACTACTGGAAGACGGTCATCTGACCGCCTGACCTGCTACGACGGCGTGACGCGGGCCTCCGCGACGCCGCTGCGCCGGCGCGCGGTCGGGGAGTGTCACAGGGGTGGCATACGCTGCACGGGTGGAGCCAGATCTGTTCAGTGCGGCGGCGGAGGAGCGGCGGGAGCGGGACCCGGGCAGCAGCCCGCTCGCGGTGCGGATGCGGCCGCGCACCTTGGCGGAGGTGGTGGGCCAGCAGCACCTGCTGCGCAAGGGCTCGCCGCTTCAGCGGTTGGTGGGCGACGGCACCGGACCCGCGGGCGCCTCCTCGGTGATCTTGTGGGGCCCGCCCGGCACCGGCAAGACCACGCTCGCATACGTGGTCAGCAAGGCCACCAACAAGCGGTTCGTGGAGCTGTCGGCGATCACCGCGGGCGTCAAGGAGGTCCGCGCGGTCATCGAGAGCGCCAAGCGCCAAGCGGGCGGGTACGACCGGGAGACCGTGCTGTTCCTCGACGAGATCCACCGCTTCAGCAAGGCCCAGCAGGACTCGCTGCTGCCCGCCGTGGAGAACCGCTGGGTCACCCTGATCGCGGCCACCACGGAGAACCCGTACTTCTCGGTGATCTCGCCGCTGCTGTCCCGCTCCCTCCTGCTGACCCTCGAATCCCTCACCGACGACGACATCCGCGGGGTGCTGCGCCGCGCGCTCACCGACGAGCGGGGCCTCGGCGGCGCGGTGACCCTCCCGCAGGACGCCGAGGACCACCTGCTGCGGATCGCCGGTGGTGACGCCCGGCGCGCGCTGACCGCTCTCGAGGCCGGCGCCGGCTCCGCGCTCGCCAAGGGCGAGGACGCGATCACCCTCGCCACCGTCGAGGAGGCCGTCGACCGCGCCGCGGTGGCCTACGACCGCGACGGCGACCAGCACTACGACGTGGCGAGCGCGCTGATCAAGTCGATCCGCGGCTCCGACGTGGACGCGGCGCTGCACTATCTGGCCCGGATGATCGTGGCCGGCGAGGACCCCCGCTTCATCGCCCGCCGCCTGATGATCTCGGCGAGCGAGGACATCGGGCTGGCCGATCCGACCGCCCTGCCCACGGCAGTTGCCGCAGCGCAGGCCGTTGCGATGATCGGGTTTCCCGAGGCGTCGCTCATTCTCAGCCACGCCACGATCGCGCTCGCGCTCGCGCCGAAGTCCAACGCCGCGACCACCGCGATCGGGTCGGCCCTGGAGGATGTGCGGGCGGGTAAGGCCGGGCCGGTGCCCATGCATCTGCGCGACGGCCACTACAAGGGCGCGACCAAGCTCGGCCACGCCCAGGGGTACGTCTATCCGCACGACGTGCCCGGCGCGATCGCGGCGCAGCAGTACCTGCCGGACGAGATTGCCGACCGGCGGTATTACGATCCGACCCGTTACGGTGCCGAGGCGCGCTACGCCGACGTCCTCGACCGCGTCCGCAACCGCCTTTCCGGCAGCGACTGACCCACCCGGCTGCCCCGTAACTGCGCGGACGGGGCGCCGCGGAGGGTCAGGCCCGGGCGGACGCGAAGAGTTGGCGCAGGGCGCGGCGGGCGGCCGCCGGACCGTCCACCGGCTGCGGGAAGTCGAAGCGGGCGTCGTACGGACCGGCGGCGCCGGCGAAGCGGACCCGCAGGCCGAAGCGGTCGAGCGCGAGCGGAACCGCGGCCGTAGGGCCAAGACCCCCGCACGGTTCGCCCACGAGCCCGCACAGGAGGGGCACTTCCTCGGGATGGGCGGCGGCGAGGTGCTGGAGGACATCGGTCTCGAAGGGCGCGAGCGGGTCCGGCCCGGCGGCGGCGAACTCGTCGGGCTCGACGAGCGCCGCACCCCACAGGTCGTCCACGGAGATCTCCCCGGGCTCCAGGCGCAGCAGTTCCGTGTCGGACTCGAAGCCGCCCCCGGGCACGTGCGTGAGCCACCCGGCGATCCAGGCGCGGCCGCGGACGCGGTGCGGGACGGCGACGGGTGCCACGTCGGTGACTTCCAGCACAGCCGGCACCTCGTCGTCGTCGGCGTGCCGTACCGCGCGCACCGCGGGGAAGCCGCGGGGGAACAGCAGGAAGATGTCGCCTTCGGGCCCGACGGAGCGGCGCAGCGGCACCATCGGCTCGGCCGGCGCCGGGCGCAGCGCGGGAATGGCCAGCGCGAGGGACGGGTTACCCTCGACGAGAGTGCGCGCGCGTTCGGCGGCCGAGGGCTGCCGGGGCGCCTCTTCCACTTCGGGACGCGGCTGACCGTGCTCCTGCTGTCGCGACGGCAGTTCGGGTGCGGGGTTCCCGGGTCGAATCATGCGTACTCCTCAGCTAAGGTAAGCCTTACCTAATCTACACGGAGGTTCGACGCACGTGAATCAGTCGCGTCCCAAGGTCAAGAAGTCCCGGGCGCTCGGCATCGCGCTCACCCCGAAGGCCGTCAAGTACTTCGAGGCCCGCCCCTACCCGCCGGGTGAGCACGGCCGCGGTCGCAAGCAGAACAGCGACTACAAGACCCGTCTGCTGGAGAAGCAGCGGCTGCGCGCGCAGTACGACATCAGCGAGCGGCAGATGCAGCGCGCGTACGACCGCGCGAAGAAGGTCGAGGGCAAGACCGGCGAGGCACTGATCGTCGAGTTGGAGCGGCGCCTCGACGCGCTGGTGCTCCGCTCCGGGCTGGCTCGCACGATCTACCAGTCCCGCCAGATGGTCGTGCACGGCCACATCGAGGTCAACGGGCGCAAGGTCGACAAGCCGTCGTTCCGGGTCCGTCCGGACGACGTGGTGCAGGTGCGGGAGCGGTCGCGGGAGAAGACGCCGTTCCTGGTCGCGCGCGAAGGTGGCTGGGCGCCCGATGGCGAGACGCCCCGCTACCTCCAGGTGAACCTCCAGGCGCTGGCGTTCCGGCTGGACCGGGACCCCAACCGCCGCGAGATTCCGATCATCTGCGACGAGCAGTTGGTCGTGGAGTACTACGCCCGCTGACCGCCTGCGGCGCTTCTGCGTCATGGGTTGCGGTTGCGTTGCCGGGTGGCCCCCGGTGGGGGGTTGGGCGCGCAGTTCTCCCCTACGACCTGGTGCACGACAGGCGGTGGATCAGGGAGCGCCCCCACGCGCCCCTTTTCGGCTCGCGGTGCCGGTCGCTGTGGTCGGCCGGCTGTTCGCCAACATTTGGGCCAGGTCGGCGAGTTCGCTGTCGCGGCCGACGAATCCGGTGAGTTCGGCCGGGCGGCTTTCCGCGGGCACCATGGCGTACGGGGCGTACGGGGCGTACGTGTTCGCTGGCGCAACGTACAACCGCCGTGGTGCACCAGGTCGTAAGGGGATCACC
>NZ_JACEGK010000338.1:0-8676 GCF_056859195.1 Streptomyces sp. NH27 | reverse complement strand
CCTCGCCTCCTCCAGGTCCGCGCTGCGCGCCATGCGGCAGGACGTCGAGGCGCTCGACATCAGCGACGTCACCGGGAACTGGGTCAACGCGAAGATCCTCGCCGGCGAGATCGAGGCGCGGATCAAGGCGCTCGCCGACCTCGCCGGCACCCCGCTGTTCTTCGGCCGCCTCGACTACCTGCACGCGCCGGGCGTCGAAACGGCCGAGGGAGGCGAGGGGGAGAGCTTCTACATCGGGCGGCGCCATGTGCACGACGCCGACGGCGACCCGATGGTCATCGACTGGCGCGCCCCGGTATCGCAGCCGTTCTACCGCGCCTCCCGCACCGAGCCGATGGATGTGGCGCTGCGCCGCCGCTTCGGCTACACCGGCGGCGAGTTGACCGCGTACGAGGACGAGCACCTGACCGACGCCACCGAGGAGGACCGCTCCAGCAAGCTGCTCCAGTCGGAGATCGAGCGGCCCCGTGTCGGGCCGATGCGCGACATCGTGGCCACGATCCAGCCCGAGCAGGACGAGATCGTGCGCGCCGGGGTGGGCGGCAGCGTCTGCGTGCAGGGCGCGCCCGGCACCGGGAAGACCGCGGTCGGCCTGCACCGGGTGGCGTACCTGCTGTACGCGCACCGGGAGCGGCTGGCCCGCACCGGCACCCTGGTGATCGGGCCGAACGCGTCGTTCCTCCAGTACATCGAGCAGGTGCTGCCCGCGCTCGGCGAACTCCAGGTCAAGCAGGCGACCGTGGACGACCTGGTGGCCCATGTCCAGGTGCGCGGCGCCGACTTGGCCGGGACGGCACGGCTCAAGGGCGACGCGCGCATGGCGGAGGTGCTGCGGCGTGCGGTGCGGTCCGGCATCAGCATGCCGACGGAGCCGGTCGTGGTGGTGCGCGGCTCCCGGCGCTGGCGGGTGCCGGCGTACGAACTGGAGGAGATCGTCCGGGAGTTGGCCGGCCGCGACATCCGGTATGGCGCCGCCCGCGACGCGCTGCCGCAGCGGATCGCGCACGCGGTGCTGGTGCAGATGGAGCGGTCCGGCGAGGCGCCCGACGACCGGGTGCAGGACGCGGTCGCCCGCAACCCCGCGGTGAAGGCCGCGGTCAAGGAGTGCTGGCCGCCGGTCGACCCGGCCAAGACGGTGCTACGGCTGCTGTCCGACCCGGAGTTCCTGGCCGCGTGCGCCGACGGGCTGATGTCGCGGGAGGAGCAGCAGGCACTGCTGTGGGCGAAGCCGGCCCGCGGGCTGGCCTCGGCGAAGTGGTCGGCGGCCGACGCGGTGCTGGTCGACGAGGCCAACGACCTGGTGCAGCGCACCGGTTCGCTCGGGCATGTGGTGCTCGACGAGGCGCAGGACCTCTCGCCGATGCAGTACCGCGCGGTCGGGCGGCGCTGCTCCACCGGGTCCGCGACGATCCTCGGCGACCTCGCGCAGGGCACCACGCCCTGGGCGACCTCCTCCTGGGCCGAGGCGCTGTCCCACCTGGGCAAGCCGGAGGCCCGCGTCGAGGAACTGACCCGCGGGTTCCGCGTGCCGCGGGAGGTCATCGCCTACGCGTCCAGGCTGTTGCCGTCCATCGCCCCCGGTCTCGCGCCGGCGACCTCCGTCCGCGAGTCGCCCGGCGCCCTCTTCGTGCGGCCGGTGTCCGAGGACGAGCTCGACGCGGCCGTGCTCGCCGCCTGCCACGAGTCGCTCGGCCACGAGGGCTCCATCGGCCTCATCGCGGCCGACCCCCGTATCCCGGCGCTGGCCGCCGCGCTCGACGCCGCCGGCCTGCCGTACCTCTCCCCCGGTGCGGAGACCTCGGCGACCGCCCGGCTCACCCTGGTCCCCGCGTCCCTCGCCAAGGGCCTGGAGTACGACTACGTGGTCATGGACGACCCCGCCGCGATCGTCGCGGCCGAGCCCGACGACCGTACGGGCCTGCGCCGGCTGTACGTCTGCCTCACCCGCGCGGTGTCGGGCCTGACGCTGCTGCACTGCGCCCCGCTGCCGGGCGCCCTGGCGGGAATCGGCTGACCCCGCACCCGGCCCCGCGTCCCGGGCCTACCCGACGGCCACGGGTGAGTCGAGGGCCTCGCGCCAGGTGCGGACGGCGGCGACGTCCACGGGGGCGGCCCATCCGCCGGGCCGTACCGCGCCGCCGACGTGGAAGCCGTTGAGCCCGGCCGCGCGCAGGGTCGGCACGTGGTCGAGGAGCAGGCCCCCGCCGACCAGCAGGTGCGGCTCGTATCCGGGCTCGCCGGCCCGCGCGGCCTCGTCGCGGAGGACCGGCAGCCCGGCCGCGACGCCCTGCGCGGACCCGGCGGTGAGGTAGGTGTCGAGGCCCGGCAGCCCGGCGAGTTGCAGGCGCAGCGCGTCGCGGTCGGCGGCCCGGTCCATCGCGCGGTGGAACGTCCAGCGGCAGCCGTCGATCACATCGACCAGCGCGTGGATCGCGTCGAGGTCGGCCCGGCCCCGGACATCGAGGAACCCGAGCACGAACTCGTCGGCGCCTTCCGCCCGCAGGCCCAGCGCGGTCTCGCACAGCGCGTCCAGTTCGCGGGCGTCGCCGGCGCCGAACCCGTCGGACAGCCGCAGCATGACGCGCAGCGGAATCCGCACCGCCGCCCTGATCGTGCCGAACGTCTGCCGGGAGGGCGTCAGCCCGTCGGCGGCCATATCGGTGACCAGTTCGAGGCGGTCGGCCCCGCCGTCCTGGGCCGCAACGGCATCCTCCGCGCCGAGGGCGATCACCTCGAAGATTGGTCTAGACATATGAGCAAGGGTGCCACACCAGCCCCTCCCGCGCGAGAGCCGGGGCCCGCGCCGCTGCCCGGAAAACCCGGCCGGGCCGGCGGACTATGCCTCCAGCAACTCCAGTTCGGTGCCGACGTTGCGGCGGGCCACCGGTTCCCAGTGCTCCTGCCCGTACGCGGTACGGAACAGCCGCGGCAACGCCAGCAGCCGTCGCAGCACCTCGGCGCGGCCGGCCCTGAAGTCCTCGTCCGGCACGAAGCCGTACTCCTCCCGGACGGCGGCGGCGTATCCCGCGTACGCCGCCGGGTCGCCGGCCAGCACCGCCAGGTCGGCGTCGCACAGCACCTCGCCGTCGGCGTCGCCCTCGGCCGGGTCGTGTTCCACGGTCAGCCGCACCAGCCGCGCGACCTGCGCGATCCGCTCCGCGTCCACCCCGGCCTCGGTCAGCGCCCGTTCGGCGAGCGAAGCGCTGCGCTCCTCGTTCTCGGTACGGTCCGGGCGGTAGACCGCGTCGTGGAACCACGCGGCCAGCGCCACCGTGTCGGGGTCCCGCGCGTACACCGTCAGCTCCGTCACCCGTGCCAGTACCGCGACCAAGTGGTCCAGCGTGTGATAGCGGCGCTGCGGCTCCGCCCATCGCGCCAGCAACTCCCGCCCGTACACGGCGGGGTCGGGCTCGTCCGCCGCGCCGTTCCGGCAGCGCCGCAACAGCTCGGACCACTCCGCGAGCAGCGCGGCATAACGGGGATGGGCTTCAGCTCGGCTCTCGGGCATGCGGATCATTGTCCACGGCGCCCCCGGAAGAGCACGGTTGCCCCCCGACATGGAAGCCGGCCCCCGCCCACGCGCGGCAAAGCCCGGGGGGTTTCGGGTACTTCGGGGATTTCAGGGGCTTCGGGTACTCACGGCACCAGGGACGGGCGGGGCGCGCCCACCCGCGCCAGCAGCCCGGGGGCGTCGGGATTCGCCTGGATCCCGGCGAGCAGCAGCAACCACAGGTCGTACAGGCGGTCCTCGATCTGGTCGCGCCCGTCGAGCGCGTCGGACACCGTGTGCATCCCGAAGAACGCGTAGACGACGCCGACCGCGGCCGTCTCCGGCGCGAGTCCGCCCGCCAGTTCGCCCTGCTCCTCCGCCTCGCGCAGCAGCGACGCCACCGTGTCGATCCACCCGAGGAACGGCGCGGGCAGCGGCGCGTCGATGGCGCGGCGCTCGGTCCACAGCCGCGACCCGGCCCGCACCACGACGTCGTCACGGAAGGCGCGGGCGACCGCGAAACTCAGCGCCACCAGCTTCTCCAGCGCGGATCTGTACGCCGCCCGGATTCCGGCGATCATCCCCGGCCAGGTCGCGAAGTGCGCCTCGACGACGGCGAGCGCCAGCTGTTCCTTGTTGCCGAAATGGAAGTAGATCGCCCCGCTGGTGCGCCCGGAGAGCGCGCTGATGTCGCTGATACTGGTGCCGGCATAACCGCGTTCCTCGAACAGCCGCGCCGCGGCCTCCACGAGACGCCTGCGCGTCGTCTCCGCCCGTCCCTGCACATTCACCCCGGTAGCCGCTTCGTCACCGACGACGGCAATCTAGCGCGTCGCGAACGCCGATCCATACCGGGTGCCGGGTGACGCACATGCGAATCAGCCAGACGTGAGTTCTTCTTATGGTATGAATTCTTCGGTCGGGGATGGGCCCGGATGGAAATCCGGGCAGGACGATTCACCGGGATTGAGCTGGTCCCGCACGGTCGCCCGGGAAATGGTGCACCGGTCGTCGGTCGCCGAGGTGCTGCTGACCGACGTGCGGCCGGACGGCGCAGGGGGATTCGAGGCGGCGGCGTGCTGGCCTCGCTCGCACGCCACTTTTCCTCGTGACGGCTCGGATGTGCACAGTCCGCTGCTCGTGGTCGAGACGCTGCGACAGCTCGGTATCTACCTGCCGCTGCGCTACTTCGGCGTCGAACCGAGCGCTCATCTGCTCATCGGTGATCTGTACTTCGCACTCATGCCCGACCGGGAGCCGCGGGTCGGCCACGGCGGCACCGAGGTGACCTGCGCGGTCGCGGTGAGCAACGTACGCCGGGACGCGGACGGCGCGGTCACCGGGCTACGGCTGGACGTCCGCTACGCCTGCGGCGGGACGGACTTCGCACGGGCCGGCGGCGGCGCGCGCTTCGTCGACACGGACGGCTACACCGCCGTACGAAACCGGTACGACGGCCCCTCCGCCCTGCCCCCGGACCGGACCCCGGCTCGGAATCCAGCTCCTGACCTGGCGTCGAGTCACACTCTGAACACAGCTCTGAACACAGCTCTGAATCCGATATCCGGCCACGCTCCGGACTCGGTTTCGGACTCGGTTTCTGACCCGGCTGCGGGCTCCGCTTCAGATGGTCGCCCCGAGCCGGCCGCGCTCGCGGTCACCGGATACGGCGACGTGTTGATCACCCGCCGCTCGGGCGCCCTCTCGGTCGAGCCGGCCGACCCGCGGCACCCCTTCTTCTTCGACCACGCCAGCGACCACGTGCCAGGGATGGTGCTGCTGGAGGCGGCCCGGCAGGCCGCGGCCGAGGCCAGCGGCGGCACACTGCTCCGACCGGTCAGCGGACGGCTGGTGGCCACCCGCTTCACCGAGTTCACGCCGGCCGCCCGGATCGAGCCGGTGCCGCACCACCGCACCTGCGTCTTCCGGGTCCGGCAAGGACCCGCGTGCACCGCATACGGCGTGCTCGGATACGGCCGACACGCGGTGTGACTTATGGCGTTCGCTTGACTACCATACGCGGTCGTCCATAACGTAACGATCGATATGTTCTCGGTGGTTCCCTCCGAATTCCGCCTTGTCCGCGGGATTTCCGGACGCGCCTGCCGAGAGCCCGCGCCTGCCTGACGAAACAGCGCACAGCTGTCCGTCGCCCGAAACCACGGCGGCTCCCTCAGCGCATTCAGGCATTCTCGAACGGACCACCCCCCATGACCCCTCATCCCCTCTTTTCCTGGACCCCGGCGGCGATTGTCTTCGACTGCGACGGAACCCTGATGGACACCGAGCGGCACTGGCAGGACGCCCGCGATCTGACCCTGCGCGATTTCCAGCTGGTCACGGAAGACGGTTTCGCCGAACGCAGCAAGGGCCTGCACTACACCGAATGCGGTCAGCTCATGGCCGACGAATCCGGGCGGCCTGAACTCGGCGGCGAACTCACCGAACGGCTGCTCGGCCATTTCCGGCTGCTCGTCGCCGCGGACCCGCAGACCATGCCCGGCGCGGGTGAACTCGTCGCCAACGCAGCGAAGTTCGCGCCTCTCGCGGTCGCCAGCAACTGCCCGCTCGACGTCGTCGACACCTGCCTGACCACCGCCGGACTACGGCAGCACTTCGACCACATCGTGGTACCGGGACCCGGCATCCGCCCCAAGCCCTACCCCGACGTCTACCTCACCGCCGCCCGCCTGTGCGGCGCGGCCCCCACCGACTCCCTCGCCGTCGAGGACTCCGCCTGCGGCATCGAGGCCGCCACCCGCGCGGGCCTGCACACCATGGGCGTCGGCCCCTGGCCCGGGGAGGACCTCGCCGCCGCCGTCGACATCTGGGTCGCCTCCCTCGACGACCCCAACATCTTCTCCTGGTCGTCCCGTTAGGACCGAACGGGCGAAGCTCTGACGGGAGCACGCTTCCCAGCCGGCGGGTGGTCCTGGAACCGGCAGAACCACCCACCGCGGAAGGTCAGGTCAAGCCAAATACGGCGTAAGGGAGGGAACCGTAGTAGCCGCGGAGGCGAAGAGCAGGGCGATCCCGACCGCCCCCGGGTCGGGCACGCCCGCCGCCCGCTCGCCGAGATAACTCGCCCGCCCGCGCCGCGCCGTGAGGCGGGCGGTACTCCGCACCCCGCCCCACGCGGCGTCCGCCGCGCAGGCGACCGCGGCGCCGGGATCACCCGGCACCGTACGAGCCCGCGCGGCAAGCGCCTCACAGGCCGGCACCAACGCGTCGACCAGCGTCTTGTCACCGACCGCCGCCTCCCCCACCCGCTGGATCGCGGCGAGCCCGTTGCCGGCGCCGACCGCCAGCGCGGCGGCGGGCGACTTGCCGCCGGCGCCGGCCACGGCGACCGCGACCTCCTGGAGCAGCAGCCCGAACAACGGCCCGCTGGTCCCCCCGACCTCGTCGAGGAACGCGGAGGCGGCCGCCTCCAACGGCCAGGCGGGCGGGGGTGGTACCGCGGGCAGCACCGGCACGCTGGACGCGTCGAGCCGCCGCAACGCGGCCTGCAACCCGGCGACCAGGTTCGCCCCGAAGTCGCCGTCCCCCACCTGCTGGTCGAGCGAGGTCAGTTCGGCCTCGGTCGCGGTCGCGGAGGCGGCGAACCGGCGCACCCACGCGTCGGTGAAGCCGGTGAAGTCGGTGGACCGGAAGGGCTCGGAGAACTCGGTGTCGGTTGAGGTGAGCATCGCTGCGTCTCCCGTCGTTGCCTGCCCGTTGGTCGTGGTGAGCACCGTGGTGGGCACCCGGTCGCGGACGCCGTCAGCCCGCCCGCCCGCGCCATGCGGGTGTGATGGCCGGGGCGTCGTAGTACGCGAGCGTCGCGTCGTCGGCGGCCAGCAGCGTGAGCGAGAAGCCCCGCATGTCCAGTGCGGTCACGAAGTCGCCGACGAGGGTCCGTACGGTGGTGACACCGCGCTTGTCCAGCAGCCGCGTCACCTCGCCCAGGACCGCGTACAGCTCCAGACGGGTGATTCCACCCAGTCCGTTGACGAGGAGCACGACCTGCGCCCGGGGGCCCAGGTCGAGGGAGTCGACGAGGGCGGCCACCATGTCCTCGGCGAGGTCGCGCAGCGACCGCTCCCCGACGGTGCGACGGGCGCGCTCGCCATGGATACCGACGCCGTACTCGACGGCGCCCGACGGCAGGTCGAACGCGGGGCGGCCGGTCGCGGGCGAGGTGTGCGCGCCCGAGGCGACCGCGAGGCTGCGGCACCTTCCGGCCACGTCCGTACCCAGCGCCACCAGCTCGGCCAGGCCCATACCGGTGTCCGCGGCCGCGCCGAGGATCTTCTCGACCAGTACGGTCGCGCCGGTGCCGCGCCGTCCCGTGGCGACCTCGTCGGACTCGGTCGCCACGTCGTCGTCGACCAGCACCCGGCCGCACGCGATGCCCTCCCGGGCGAGGCGTTCCGCGGCGATACCGAAGTTGATCTTGTCGCCGGTGTAGTTCTTCACCACGTGCAGCACCCCGTCCTCGCCCGCGACGGCGCGCGACGCGGCGAAGATCTGCCGGTTGTGTGGCGAGGCGAAGACGCGGCCCGGGCAGGCGGCGTCCAGCATTCCCGTACCGACGTAGCCGATGTGCAACGGTTCATGACCCGAACCGCCGCCGGAGACAAGGCCGACCCTGCGGGCCGGCGCCGGATTCAGCGCCCGTACATAGCCGTCCCGCTCGTCCCAGCGCACATCTTCCGCGTGCGCCCGGGCAAAGCCGGCCAGCGCGTCCCCCACCAGTTCGTCGGCCACGTTCACGAAATAAAGGCCCATGAGACGACCTCCTGTCCCCTCATGCTGAGCGGTCCCCGGGACCGCGGCAACCGGACCCGCCCCGCGGCCCCATCGTGCCTGCTCAGGGAGGGGGAGTGCCCCCAGCGCCCCTGGGCAGCCGCGGCTTCTTCCGCGGACAGGGCCGCACGAAACCAGGGGCGCTGGGGGCACCTCCCGGCGAAGCCAGGGGGAGAACTACGCCACCCGCCCACCACCGGCGGGTGGTCCCTCGACCGACAGGACAACCCTGCCCGGGGGGGTCCTGTTACCCCCGGTCAGGGGAAGCGTGGCGGCCGGGGGTGACGCCGAAGGCGTGGCGAAAGGCTTCGATGAACGCACTGGGGTTGGCATAGCCGCAAGCGGTGGCCGCGGAGGTGACGGACTGCCCGGCCGCGAGCAGCGTAAGGGAGTGGTGG
>NZ_JACEGK010000337.1:0-8678 GCF_056859195.1 Streptomyces sp. NH27 | reverse complement strand
CCCCGGGCGGAGGCCCGACCCGGCCCGTACGACTCCCGGCGCGCCCGCGCGGACCGCCCTGCCGCCCGACACGGACCGGCTGACCGCCGTGCCGGGGCACGGCGAACACGGGCACGGGAACGGCACCGTGAACCGGCTGGGTCATGGCCGCCACGGCGGCTGGAGCCGCGGGCGCGGCGCCGCGTCGGGCATGACCCGCTGACGACCTGCTGACGACCCGCGGCGGGGTCGCCGGCCCGCCCGTACGGGACGGTGGGTGACACTTCCGCGGCCCGAGCCGCCGTAAGGAGTGGGCCGACTGGTCATCGGCCCGGTGGACGCCGGCTCTCCCCGTGCCGGTGGCCACGACACAGAGCGCGGCCGGGTGCGTTTTCCCCCTGCCCGGCCGCGCTCGCCGTACACGGGGCCATGCGAGCGCCGCGCGGAAGGTCCCGGCGCCAATCGCGCCCGCTGCGACGACGCGCCGCTAGGGTCTGTCGTGTGGGTCCGGCGTGGGGGAGTCGGCGACCGACGGCAACGCGGCAGATGTGCGTTCCGGGCGACGCGACGCCTGCGGGCATCCACCCGTTACAGATCCTCAAGTCCGTGGGTGGGCCGGTCTGTTCACGCGTCCGCCAGCTCGTGTGGCGCGGGCGCGGGCACACCCCCAGCGAGCCAGCGGAGGCGGAGAGCATGACGCGCGAGTCGGAGTCCGGTCTGCCGATCGAGCCGGTGTACGGCCCGCAGGACCTGGACGGCTGGGACCCCGCCGAGCGGCTGGGCGAGCCCGGTGGCTACCCGTTCACCCGCGGCGTGTACCCGTCGATGTACACCGGCCGGCCCTGGACGATGCGGCAGTACGCGGGGTTCGGCACCGCCGCCGAGTCCAACGCGCGCTACCGGCAGCTCATCGCCCACGGCACGACGGGCCTGTCGGTCGCCTTCGACCTGCCGACCCAGATGGGGCACGACTCCGACGCCCCGATCGCCGGCGGCGAGGTCGGCAAGGTGGGCGTGGCGATCGACTCGATCGAGGACATGCGGGTGCTCTTCGACGGCATCCCGCTGGACCAGGTGTCCACGTCGATGACGATCAACGCGCCCGCCGCGCTGCTGTTGCTGCTCTACCAACTCGTCGGCGAGGAACAGGGCGTGCCGGCCGGGAAACTCACCGGCACCCTCCAGAACGACGTGCTCAAGGAGTACATCGCGCGCGGCACGTACATCTTCCCGCCCAAGCCGTCGCTGCGGCTGACCGCGGACATCTTCGCCTACTGCCAGGCGGAGATCCCCAAGTGGAACACCATCTCGATCTCCGGCTACCACATGGCCGAGGCGGGTGCCTCGCCCGCGCAGGAGATCGCCTTCACGCTCGCCGACGGCATCGAGTACGTACGCACCGCGCTCGCCGCCGGGATGGACGTCGACGACTTCGCGCCGCGGCTGTCGTTCTTCTTCGTGGCGCGCACCACCATCCTGGAGGAGGTGGCGAAGTTCCGGGCCGCCCGCCGGATCTGGGCGCGGGTGATGCGCGAGGAGTTCGGGGCGAAGAACCCCAAGTCGCAGATGCTGCGCTTCCACACGCAGACCGCCGGGGTGCAACTCACCGCGCAGCAGCCCGAGGTGAACCTGGTCCGGGTCGCCGTGCAGGGCCTGGGCGCGGTGCTCGGCGGCACCCAGTCGCTGCACACCAACTCCTTCGACGAGGCCATCGCGCTGCCCACCGACAAGTCCGCGCGGCTCGCGCTGCGCACCCAGCAGGTGCTCGCGTACGAGACGGACGTGACCGCCACGGTGGACCCGTTCGCCGGGTCCTACGTGGTGGAGCGGATGACCGACGACGTCGAGGCCGCCGCTCTCGAACTGATGCGCAAGGTAGAGGAGTTGGGTGGCGCGGTGAGCGCCATCGAGCACGGCTTCCAGAAGTCCGAGATCGAGCAGAACGCCTACCGGATCGCCCTGGAGACCGATGCGGGCGAGCGGGTCGTGGTCGGCGTCAACCGCTTCAAGCTCGATGAGGAGGAGCCGTACGAGCCGCTTCGGGTGGACCCGGCGATCGAGGCGCAGCAGGGGGCGAGGCTGGCGAAGCTTCGGGCCGAACGTGACCAGGACGCGGTCGACCGCGCCCTGGAGGCGCTCTGCGAAGCCGCAGCCGGCACCGACAACGTGCTCTACCCGATGCGGGAGGCGTTGCGCTGCCGCGCGACCGTGGGGGAGGTCTGCGACGCCCTGCGCGGTGTGTGGGGCACCTACGTCCCCACGGCTGGGTTCTGAGGGCGCCGGACGGGGGCGCGGGGGGCACCTCCCGGCGAAGCCAGGGGGAGAACCGCGCGACCAGCCGTCGTCATGGCGCGGGTCGCCACCGGCCCAAGGGGGTTGGTGCTGTCGTAGCCGGCCACCGGCCGGTGGATGGTTGCGCGCGCGGAGGCCCCGTAGAACGCACTTTGGTGCGGGACGGGAACGGCGGACCGTGGAAGCCATGGGGGCGTACTGCGGCTGCGGGAAGTGCATGGTCGGTGTGCGTCGGCTGAGCCGGAAGTCGGACGCCACGTCGTCGCCGACGCGGCAGCGGAGCAACCGAAGTACCCGCGCACATGCGGAAAGGCCCCGCCCGACCGAGGTCGAGCGGGGTTTGCCGGCTCACCGCCGCTACGAGACGGCTACGCGTTCGCAGCCGGGCCGGTGGCTCGCTTCTCCTTCGGTTCCTTCGTGGCGGGTTGCTCCTCACGCTTGCGTTCCAACGCGACGACCGGGCAGTTCAGCACCTTGGCGATCTCCCGAAGGCGCGCCGCTCCGGCGTTGCGCCTGCCCGATTCGAACTCGCCCATCAGTTGCACGGACTCCATCTCATCCGCCAGTCGCCACAGCGCCGCCGGCGAGCTGTACCCGTCCGAGGGCAGGTAACACGCTTGTCCGCCAGGCCCCGGCCAGGGAAGTCGCCGAGCGCTCACCGCCCAGCCCACCTAGTCACCAGGACAACGGCGCCGCTCCTGTGCGCCACGGCCGAAACGGCCCTCGCGGTCGACCACCAACACCCCATAAGCTCATGCATGTCGGCCTGCTTTCATCAGGTTGTCCACGCCCCCGGACCTTGCAGCGGTCGCGGGGGTCTCGTGACGTTTCCTCCGGTACTGGGACGATCGCGTCCCGGCTCTAGTAGCTTTGCGTGTCAGATGAGTCCGGCACAGTAGTTGTGTGTCCGCTGCTGTCCGCACCCGGCAGCAGCCATTGACCGAGCGCTGGGTGCCCGAGGTGAGTTGGTCGCCCTGTCAGATGCAGCGGCCGGCCCGTCAGTGCTGGAGCGAGCTGACTCCTTGAACACGGCCTGCGCGAAACGCTGGCAGCCGGGACCCTTTCGGGAGCTGGACTGAGCGAGGTGGAGTGGACGGTCGCGCGACACGGTCGAGCCACCCGATACCGGCCGGAGTCCGAACTGTTGCAGTGGCGGTGGCAGAGGACACCGAATGTCTCTCCACCATCCTCGGAGAGATCGAGCAGTACTACGGCGGTGCACCCGTGCCGGGCGATCCCGAGCAGATCCGCCGTGCGCTCTTCTCCGATCGACCGGCCGCGACTGTGCTTTTGGCCCGCGACGGTGACATGGTTCTGGGCATCGCGTCGTACACCTTCCTCTGGCCGGCGGCAGGTGCGGACACCTCGCTGTACCTCAAGGAGCTGTATGTACGGCCGGAAGCTCGCCGTGGGGGCGTAGCACGTGCACTGATGGCCGAGCTGCAAAATGTCGCCGCCGCATCGGGCTGCTCCAGGATCGAGTGGACCGCCGAAACGGACAATCCCGCCGCCCTCGCGTTCTACGCAGCGCTAGGGGTCGCGCCTGAAGGCGGGAAGGTCTTCTACCGGTCCACCCTGTAGGTCCGTCTTACAAGGTCGTGGCCGGGGCCGCCCTCTCGCTCACGGTACGGGGCGCACCGGACCGTCAAGGGCCCCTGGCCTGGTGGGCCCCGTCTAACGGGTCGCGTAGGTGAGGACGCGGTGGCCCAGGAGGGACTCGACGCAGTCGAGGATGGCGAGGGCGTCCTCGGCGACCGTGCCCGGAGGGCGCCCCGCACGGGAGCGCTCGCCGATCTCGCGGAAGAGTTGTTCCTGCGCCCAGCCGAGCTGGGAGGCGACCAGGCGGGGCGTGGGATCGCCCGGCTCGGCGCCGGTCTCGGCGGTGAGCGTCTCGGCGAGCGCGTCGACCATCTCGCGGGTGGTCGTGTCGAGGCGGGCGGAGAGCGTGGGCTCGGCGCGGACCATCTCCAGGAAGCGGGCGAAGCCCTGGGTGAGGCCGACCATGCGGTCGCCGTGCCGCAGCTCGCCGCGCAGCGCGGCGAGGACGGCGCCGGCCGCGGACTGGCCGGGCGCGCGGTCCTTGACGATCTGCACCATCCGCTGCGCGGACGCTTCCTCCGGGTAGAAGACCAGGTCCTCTTTGGAGGGGAAGTACGTGTAGACGGTGTTCACGGACACTTCGGCGGTGCGGGCCACCTCGGCGATCGTCACCCGGGCGAAGCCGTGTTCGAGGAACAGCCCGGTGGCCACCTCCGCGATGTGCCGCCGGATCTGCCGTCGTTTCTCGTCGCGCAGGCCGACCGCGAGGATCGCCTCGGCGCGCGTCGGCTGTTCGCGCAGGCTCCCATGGGTGATGTCGCTCACCGTTCCATCGTAGGGCAGGGCGTATGAGCTTCCGTGTCCGTTAATCGGGGCGCCCGGCCGGCCAGGGTCGGGCGCCCCGGGCTCAGCCGAGTGCGGCCTTCTTCAGTGCGCGGGCGCCGCGGGCCACCTGGCGGACGGCGCGGACCCGCGGCACCAGCGAGCGCCGGGACGGGAGCGCGCCGGGCAGGCCGAGCGAGGTCAGCCGGCGCCGCTTGAAGTAGGGCTGGACACCGGCGCCGAGGTGGCCTTCGAGCCAGGTCACCGTCTCCGCCCGCAGGTGCGGGTACGCCTCGGACTGCATGCAGTAGCCGACCGCGTGCAGCAGCGGGGTGAGGCCGCCGGCCACCTGCTCCGGCGAGGGCGCGGTCCAGCCGCGTACGGCGTCGGGGTCGGACACGTCGGGTAGCAGCGCGTGCACGATGGTCACCGGCATCCGGTTGCTGTTCTGGTACGGCGAGAGCCGGTCGAGCAGCAGTTCGGTGCCGCTGCGGGCGACCGGGATGTCGTACAGCGCGGACGCGGTCAGCAGCGCGGTGGAGAAGCAGCCGGCCACCAGGGCGGGGCGGGCCCGCTGGTAGATCACCTCGGCCAGTACCGGGGTGTCCAGCACGGTCAGTTCGGCGCCGAGCCCGCGGGCCTCCTCGCGCAGCGGCTCCAGCCAGTGCGAGGGCGCGGTCGGGTGCGGCTTGAAGACGAGCCGGCGGTGGCCGAGGGCGACCGCGCCGCGCACCAGCGACAGGTGCAGCCTCTCCTCCTCGGCGACACTGAGGATGCCCAGCGCCGAGAGGTACTGGCCGAGCAACAGGGCCGCGTCGCACGGCAGTTCCCGCACCGGGTCGGGGCCGGTGCCGGGCCCGCGGGTGGCCTCGGCCACCTCGGCGAGCACTTTCGTGAACTCCGAACTCGGCACCACCCGCGAGGGCACCCCGAACTCGCTGAGCAGCAAGGGCTCCAGGCCGGGCACCAGGTCGAGGTGGAGCAGCGCGTCGATCCGGCTGTCCACCAGCAGCCCGAGCTTGTTGCGGGTCGGGCCGTACGACATCAGGCCGTCGGCGTAGACGGTGATCGGAGCGCCGGTGAAGACCTGCGCGAAGGAGAGCGCGGGCGCGACCTGGATGGACTCCACGACCAGGTCGAGTTCGTCGTCGCCGAGTTGCCACAGCTGCCGGAAGTACCGGTCCCACATGGGGATTTCGTCGGTGCGCGGGGACCAGCCGCCGGGGTGCATCGGCCGGATCGCCTCGTTCCAGGACACCACCTGGTCGAAGCGGGTGCGCAGCGGCTCGAAGCCGGGGGCCAGGTCCGGGCCGTCGTGGGTCTCGGGCACGGCCGCGTTGTTGCTGACCACCAGGACGCGGCGGTCGGCGGGCGGCAGGGCGCCGGCGTCGGCGGCGGCGGCGAGCGTGGCGATCCCGTACAGGGTCGAGGCGAGGAGGAGTTGGGTGCGGGCCATCACGCCACCGCCGATCCGCTGGTCGCGTTGTCGCGTACGTCGGAGTCGGCGTCGGAGTCGCCGTTCGTACCGGGGCCAGGGCTGTCGGCTCTGGCCGCCATCCGGCCGCGCAACCGGCGTACCCGGGCGCTGCGTTCGGCGTCCATCGAGTCCAGCGCGTCGGCGAGCAGGTCCGCGGGCAGCCGGCCGAGGGCGGCGGCGGACATCGTCTTCAACCGCCGGGCCAGCGCGGGCTCGAACCGGTCGATGTTGTCCAGGTGGTGGGCGACGATCGCGCAGTAGGTGCGGATCGCCTTGGGCAGGAACCTCTCCTCGTCGGGGTCGCCGGCGAGTTCGGCGATCACCTGGTCGAAGGAGCGGACGAAGTCGAGTTGCCGCTCGTCGCCGATCTGGGTGAGCGAGGTGGTCACCCCGCGCCGGTAGTGCACGCCCAGCAGGCCGACCACCGCGCAGGACCTGGCCTCCCGGTGCAGCCGCCAGATCCACGGCCGGTCCTCGGCGGTGCGCAGGTGCGCGGGCATGTGCACCAGGCCCTGCTCGACGATCCGGCGGTGGTAGGCGCCGGCCCAGGAGTAGGGGTAGTCGACGAGGGTGGGGCGGTCGGCGGGCAGGATCGCGGCGCGCGGGTCGAGCCGGGCGTTGCGGCGGCCGTGCGGGGCGCGGATCACGTTGCGGCTGGAGCCGGTGCACTGCACATGATCGGTGCGCAGGAAGTCCACGTCCAACTCGTCCATGGCGCCGACCAGTTGTGGCAGATAGCCGGGGGCGAGCCAGTCGTCCCCGTCCATGAAGGTCAGATACTCGCCCCGGGCCTCGTCGATGCCCGCGTTGCGCAGCGCCGCGACGCCGGTGTGGTCGCGGCGGATGATCCGGGCGCCCGGCAGCGAACCGACGCCCTCTTCGAGGAGTTGCGGAGTCCGGTCGGTCGACCCGTCGTCCATCAAGAGGAACTCGAAGTCCTGGCGGGCGTTGGCACGCAGACTTCGCAGCGCATCGGGGACGAATGGCTGCACATTGAAAAACGGCACGATGACGGAGAGCTTGACCACCCGATTACCTTAAGCCGCCGCTCGGCTCGGTACTTTGCCAATTGCGTACTTCCAGGTAAACGGAGAATGGCGAGCAGGTGATTCGCTCGCGACGGCCGGCCGCTCGCAAAGTAGCGGCATTCTGTTTACCTTCCGTTGGCCTTCGATTGGCCCATTCCACCCACCCGCTTCCTACTGTCTGCGACGTGCCAGAACGTACGTCAGGGCCCTTGCGGGTCACGGTGATCGCCGATTCGGACACCCGGTGGAAGTGGGGTGCGCTGACCGCGCGCCGGATCGCCCCGGATGCGCGGCTCGATGCCCGCTTCCTGCGCGGCCGTGCCACGCCCACGCCGCGCCAACTCGCCGAACTCGGTATTCCCGCCGACTCGATGACCGAGCAGACCGCCGCGGAGATACTCGCCGAGACCGGCGCCGACAACTGCGACGTGCTCGTCATCTCCTGCGTGGGCGGCACCATCCAGTGCTTCCTGCACGGCTTCGACCGCGCCTGGCGCGGCCACCCGCGCCGCCCGGTGGTGGTCACCGGCTACGTCGGCGTGGTCTACGAGAAGCTCGCCGACGGCCTGCTGCTGCGGGCCGGCGCCGACGTGGTGCTCGCCAACAGCACCGACGACGCGCTGCGGTTCCGTTCCGTGTACGAAGGGGTCGGCTTCCCGACCGGCGCGATCGTCGAGACCGCGCTGCCGTTCCTCGACGGCGCACCGTACCGGCGCGACGACACCCGGCCGTTCACCGTCACCTTCGCCGTACAGCCGTCCGCGCCCGCCGAGCGCCCCGAGCGGCTGTACCTGCTGCGCCGGGCGGTGGAGCACGCCCGCCGGCGCCCCGAGCGCGAGGTGCTGGTGAAGCTGCGCAGCATGCCCGGTGAGCAGACCACGCACGTCGAGGAACACCCCTACCAGCACCTGATGGAGTCGCTGGACCCGCCGGCGAACGTCTCGCTGGTCTACGGGGCGATGGGCGAGGTGCTCGACCGTACCGACCTGCTGGTCACGGTCAGTTCCACCGCCGCGCTGGAGTCGCTGCACCGCGGCATACCCACCGCCATCCTCACCGACCTGGGCATCCGCGAGCCGCTCGGCAACCACCACTTCCTCGGCTCGGGCTGCCTCGCCTCCTGGGACCAGCTCGACGACGGCGAACTGCCGCAGGCCGACCCCGACTGGACCGCCGGCCACGGCGTGGCGACCGGCGACCCGTACGCCGACCTGCGGGGCCGCGTGAAGGCCCTGCACGCCGCCGGCCGGCTGCCGAGGCTGGCGCCGTACTACACGCTGCGCACCGCCCCCGGCTACCTGCCGGGCATCCTCGCCCGGCAGGGCCTGGACCCCGAGGGCCTGCCGGCCGCGCGTGCCGACGCCACGGGCGGCGCCGGCAGCAACCGGGTCCGCAAGGCCGCCCGCCGGGTGCTGCGCAAGTCCGCGCGCACCGCCTACCGCCAGGGCGTGCAGCGCGTCGCCCCGGCCATCCGCCGCTGGGGCCAACTGTGAGCCGGCCGCGCTCCGCGGTCGCCGCCGGACGGCGGCCGGCAGGACCGG
>NZ_JACEGK010000336.1:0-8713 GCF_056859195.1 Streptomyces sp. NH27 | reverse complement strand
CACCCGCCCCCTGACCGGCCGGTGTCGATTGGACAGCCACCCCCGGTCGTCCGCTAGTCTGAGGGCACACCGCAGGACGGGGCCGAAAAGCCCAGGTCAGCGGAGGTCACGCGGGTGTAGCTCAGTAGTAGAGCGCCCCCCTTCCAGGGGGGAGGCGCAGTGTGCGATTCCTGTCACCCGCTCTGATCACTTGCTCGTTCGGCCCTGTCCGGCCGATCGGGTACAGTGGTCGCAGCGCATGCGGACGTGGCTCAGTTGGTAGAGCATCACCTTGCCAAGGTGAGGGTCGCGAGTTCGAATCTCGTCGTCCGCTCAGAGGAGAAGCCCCAGACCATCGGTCCGGGGCTTTTCGCTGTTCAGGTTGCGGTTCGGGCTCGGAAACCCTTTTCCGCTGCTCCGGCGCATCGGGTACAGTGTGTGCACGCCCTGCGGACGTGGCTCAGTTGGTAGAGCATCACCTTGCCAAGGTGAGGGTCGCGAGTTCGAATCTCGTCGTCCGCTCCAGTAGGAGGAAGGCCCCGGTCGCATCGACCGGGGCCTTCGCCGTGTCCTCGGCGCGAGCCCTCAGCGCCGGGGCAGCCGTGCGGTCAGCGCGTAGAACCGGGTGGTCTGCGTGGCGCCCTGGTTGTCGTCGCTGACGAGCATCAGGCGCAGCCCGCCGCCGGGCGCGTGCCCGGTGACGGCGATGCCCTCGATGTTGTCCAGCAGCGGGTTCGGCTGGGGCTGCTTGGCGGTGGCACCCAGGGAGGGGCAGTCGCCGATGTCGGCGAGCAGGGTCTTCGGCATGACCTTGATGTTCCGCTGCCCGGTCAGATCGATGACGTGGCTGACGTCGGTGGCGCGGCCCGGGTCGGCCAGGTACAGCCGTATGGTGTTGCCGACTCCCGCGGTGTACCCGCGCTCCAGCACCAGCAGCCGGCCGTCACCGGTGGCCGCGATGTCGGACACTCCCAGGAGGGTGCCGTTGGCGTCGGTGTCGACGTGGTAGGCGTACTGCCGTCCGAGCGTGAAGTCCCGGCCGTCGCCCTTGCGTTGCCAGGTCTGGAACCGTACGAGATCGGGGTTGTCGCCGGACAGCGCGCCCTCCATGGACGCGACCAGCGTGCGGCCGCCGGGCTGGAACGCCAGTCCCTCGAAGGTGAGGTTGGCGGTGGCCCGCCCGGCGGGGGCGACCTTGAGCGCGTCGGGCACCGGCAGGCTGCCGAGGATCCGCGATCCGTCCCGGCTGTAGCGCCGGATCGTCGGCTCGATCTCGGAGGTGATCAGCCGGGTGCCGTCCCGGTCGACGGCCAGGGCCTCGGAGTCGAGCGGTTGGCCCTTCTCGTCGGCGAGTTGGACGACCTTCTCCGGCGCGAGGTCGTCCAGCGTGTGGCCGCTCAACGTGAACAGCGACGATCGGTCGGACAGCGCGTCCAGGGTGCCGTCCGCGTCCGGCGCGAGCGCGGAGAGGTTGCCGACGTAACTGCCGTCGAAGATCGTCTTGTCCAGGGCGTCGGAGAAGCCGCTGATGTCGACAGCCGTGGAACAGTTGCCGGCCGCCGGTATTCCGGGCCGGTCTGCGGGTCCGCCGCCATGGGCCTGGGCGATACCACCGCCGGCGAGGCAGGCCATGGCGGTCAGAAGGACGGTCGGGCCGGCCAGAAGAACCTTTGCGCGCACAGTGTCACTCCACGTTGGGCGTTGGGTGGCAGGAGTCCTTACGCCGCATGATTCTCCACGCCCTTGCCGGCCGCGGGGAGGAACGGGAACGCACGAAAGGCCGAACGGCAGGAGGACCGCCCTGCCGCGCCGCCGGTGCCGGCGGCGCGTTCAGCGACGAAGTGGACGCCCGGCGCGCGGGTCGATACGCCCTACGCCCAGGACAGGCCGGTCGGCTACGCCCAGGACAGGCCGGTCAGCCGCTCGTACGCCTCGATGTAGCGGGCGCGGGAGTGGTCGACGATGGGCTGGGGCAGCTCGGGCGGGGGCTGCTCGCTGTGCCGGTCCCAGCCGGAGGCGGACGAGGTGAGCCAGTCGCGGATGAACTGCTTGTCGTACGAAGGCTGTGCGTGCCCGGGCTCCCAGCCGTCGGCGGGCCAGAAGCGGGAGGAGTCAGGGGTGAGCACCTCGTCGGCGAGCACCAGGGGCGCGCCGCTGTCCTGCGCCGCGGCGCCGTCGTCGTAGCCGAACTCGAACTTGGTGTCGGCCAGGATCAACCCGCGCTCGGCGGCGATGTCACGGGCCCGGGCGTACACCGCGAGCGTGTTCTGCCGCAGCTGCGCGGCGGTCTCCGCGCCGACCTGGCGGGCCACTTCCTCGTACGACACGTTCTCGTCGTGGTCGCCGACCGCGGCCTTGGTCGCCGGGGTGAAGATCGGCGCGGGCAGCTCCGAGCCGTCGACCAGGCCCTCGGGCAGCGCGACCCCGCACACGGTACGGCTGCGGTCGTACTCGATCAGGCCGGAGCCGGTCAGATAGCCGCGGGCCACCGCCTCGACCGGGACCATCCGCAGCGCGCGGCAGACCATGGTGCGCCCCTCCCAGTCGGCGGGGGCGCCCGCGGGCACGTCGGTGGAGATCACATGGTTCGGCGCCAGGTCGGCGAGCTGGTCGAACCACCACAGGGACAGCCGGGTCAGCACCTTGCCCTTGTCCGGGATGAGGGTGGGCAGCACCCAGTCGTACGCGGAGGTGCGGTCGCTGGCCACCATCACCAGCTCGCCGGCGTCGTTCCGGTACAGGTCCCGCACCTTCCCGGTGTGCAGGTGGGTCAGGCCGGGCACCTGGACGGGCTCGGGCTTGTCGACGAATCCGGGCATGGGTGGGTCCTCCCCAATCGGTGGCTCGGCTCCGATTCTCGCCTACCCGGGAGGTGGCGGCGCGCAACGGCCCACCCCACCCGCCGCGCGGCTCCGCCCGACCCGCCAGGTCCCCGCGCCGATCGGTCCGGCGCCATACGCTCCCGCGCCGATCAGTCCCGCTTGCAGATCCGGTCCAGCAGGTTCGCCGTCGCCCGCTGCACACGCAGGTCCACGTGGCCGGGCCGGTCGAGCGCGGGCGACCAGGCGAAGGTGCCGGACGCGAAGACGTACGCCCCGCTCGGCGCCCGGTACAGCGACGTCTCCTGGTGGCACATCCGGCCGTCGGTCGCCTCGTACGGGGAGTGGGCGAGCAGGATGCGCTCGGTGGAGTCCGGCAGCGGGATACGCGGGTAGTAGCGGTCGGCCTCGCCCGCGACCAGTCCGGGGATCTCGGTGCCCTCGGCCGCGCCGGTGGCCTCCCACAGCCAGTGGTCGGCGTTGCGCACCACCAGCGGCGCGGGCTGCGGCACCCGCCCCGCGTACTGCACGCCGAGCAGCAGTTGCTCCGGCTCGCCCTGGTCGCGCCACAGCGCGGTGCGGCCCTTCGGCGCCTCGCCGTGGCCGCCCCCGCTCCGGCGCTTGCGGCAGGTCAGCAGCCGGTCGGGGCCGCCGTCCGCGGCCGGTGCCAGGTCCACCTGCCAGTACATGGTGTTCGCGGAGAGGAAGACCAGCGAGGTGCCGCCCGCCCGGGCCTCTTCGACGGCCCGGCGCATCGGGCGGGACCAGTACTCGTCGTGGCCGGGGAAGATCAGGGCCCGGTAGCGGCTCGGGTCGATCCGGCCCGCGTGCAGGTCGCGGGCGTCGGCGTACGCGAGGTCGTAGCCGTACCGCTCGGCGTACCGGACGAAGTCGTAGGCGTGCCCGATGTGCAGGGGCAGGCCCGCGCCCGCGTAGGGGCGGTCGAAGGAGACGGTGGTGGCCGCCTCCTCCTCGCCGAGCAGCCGCCCCTCGGGGTCCCACGCGTGGTAGAGGCTGGCGCCGCTCCGGCCGTCCTCCGGGTACAGGTTGTACGCCTGCCAGGTGATGTCCGGCAGCAGGAGCAGCAGGTCGGCCGGGGCTTCCAGGTCCCTTACGGTGAACGGCACATGGCTGCGGTAGCCGTCCGCGGTGGTCAGCACCGCGACGTACGCGCCGGTCTTCCAGTACGGCGGGATGTGCAGCCGCCAGGACTGCCACCAGTGGTGGCACGACACGGTACGGCCCGCCGCGAGCGGGGCGGGCTGCGCGATGCCGGACAGCCGGGGGCTCGCGGTGACCTGGGCGGCGCCGTCGCCGCCGTAGTGGCCGATCCGGTAGACGTCGACGGTGAACTCCTGGGGCGGGTCCACGGTGATCCTGAAGTCGATCGCCTGCCCGGGCGCCGCGGCGGTCTCCGCGGCGAAGCCCTTGATCTGGCGGCGCACGTCGTCCGCGGTGCGCGGGCCGGGCAGATGCGGCTTGCGCGGCGCCTTGCCGTTGCTCGCGGCGAGGTCCACGTACCACGGCACCACCTGGCCGTCGTCGCCCGGGTACTGCGGCTCGCCCGTCAACCAGGGCAGTGGGCCCTGCCCGAACGGGTCCGACACCCCATGCGCCAGCGCCCCCGACTCCCAGCGTCGTACTTCCCCCACGCCCATCGCCTCCCGCGCTTGCCCACGGCCCGCTCCGCCCGGTGCAACGGTGCGGCCTGCTCACGCCCAGCAGATCACACAATGCACCCTGTCAGTCACGTTTCGTAGGGTTTCCTTCTCCTCGACTTGTACGGCGCGGCGCCGCGAGGGTTGCGGATGTGCTCCCGGCCGCAGGCCGGTGGTGGGGTGCTCGCGCGGTTCTCCCCCACCGACAGGTGGTCCGGCAGGCGGCGGAACCAGGCGCCCGGGCGGACCCGTTACGGCAGCCGCAACTGCTTGTCCGGGCGGATGGGGGTGCCGCCGAGCCAGTTGCGCAGGGGCGCCGGGTCACCGCTCTCCACGAGGTGGAGCACGGCCGCGGACAGCTCGCTGCGGCGAACCCCGGGCATGCGCAGGGCGGGTCCGTCGAGCCAGTCCAGCCCGGCGCCGGCACCCGCGGTGTCGACGGCGGCGCAGCAGACCAGCGCCATGACGTGGTCGACCAGCAGCTCGCGCCCGGTCCGCTCGGGCACGAGCGGGTACGCCGCGGACGGCTCCGCGTACGGCCCGAGCGGCGGTGCCGCTTCCAGCCGGGCGGCGACGGCCTCGCCCTCCCCGCCGCCGGGGACGGCGAGCCGGTCGATGACCCGCTCCAGCGTCACCGCGCCGAAGGGCGCCTCGCCCTCCCCGCCGACCAGCAGTGCCCGGCCCGCGGAGGTCGGGAAGGAGACCGCGGCCGCGGGCTCGACGGACGGCCGCATCTCCTCGATCACCCGTATCAGGCGGCCGGCCTCCTCGCGCCAGAGGCGGTCCACGACCTCGGCGGGGTAGCGGCTCCAGCTGACCGGCTCCCAGCCGGGCCGGGCCCGGTCCGGGCCGCCGTGGAAGATCCTGGCGGCCAGCAGGGAGACCGCCTCGTCCACGGTGCCGGGCTCCTCCAGCAGGTCGCAGGCCGGGCGCTCGCCCAGCCGTGTCGCGAAGCCGTCGGCGAGCCGGTCGCGCCGGGACAGTTCGGTGAGCGCGGCGACCACGCCCGCGTGCAGCCGGGACGGCCAGCGGCCCATCCGCCAGGCGGGCAGCGCGACGCGGGTGAGCAGCCGGTCCCAGCCCGCGTAGGCGAGCCCGACCTGCTCCTGGGCGACGATCCGCAGTCCGTAGTCGACCGCCTGGGCGCGCTCGGAGGCGGACGCGGCGACCCCGCGCTCCATCTCCGCCGCGTGGACCCGGCAGGCCCGCAGCAGCAGCCGCGTGACCCAGCCGAGGAAGGCGAACATCGGGCGGCCCAGCACGCCCCACCCGCCGGGACGGGCACTGCCCTGGGCGGCGACGGCGGCTGCCGCGTCCAGGCCGCGGACGAAGCGGCGGGCCGCGGATATCTCCGGGTCGGCCGAGGGGGCGGTGCCGGCGACGACGGGCGCGAGCAGGGCGCGCAGCTCCGCGACCCGCATCCACCACACGAAGGGCGACCCGACCACGAGTACGGGTCCCGGGCGTCGCTCGGCGCCGGAGCCGCCGGCCTTCTGCCTGCGGTCCTCCAGCCAGCTGTCGCAGTCAGGGGTGAGCTCTATCGACGAGGGCGGCGGCACCTGGAGCCGGTCGGCGAGGTCCCGGACCATCAGGTACAGGTCGGGCGCGGCCGACTCGGCGACCGGGACGGTGGGGCTGACCGCGGGTTCGGCGCGGACGATCACGGCGGCGACGGCCGCGGCCACCGCGAGGACCAGCAGCGCGACGCCGGTCATGCCCCAGCGCACGCCGTCCCACGCCGCGCCGTCGATCCGGCCGGTGGCCCGGCTCGTGTGCAGGACCACGGCGGCCGCCGCGGGCAGCAGGGCGACGGCGAGCGCCGACCCGCGCAGCCTCAGAACCGCGGTCGCACGTGCCCGCGCGGCGGCCTCACCCGCTTCTCCGGCCATCGGCTGGCACCCCCTGCGCTGGCGGTGGCCGTCCCGGTGACGGCCTCTCCCCACTGTCGCACCGCCCACCGACATCGCAATGCCGCACGGCTGTTTGCCGCAATGCCCCCGGGGTGCGCCTTTCGGGCACCATAGTTGGGCGTCGGGGAGGAGTCAGCCATATGGCCCATGCATCACTCCTTGGAGTGGCTTTTGGGCAGAGGTTGCACTTTCGCGCAGCTGCGCCGCGGGGGGCCTCGGAGAGGTGCCGGCGGCTCAGTCCTCGGCGGCCCGCGCCGCCTTCGCGGCGATGTCACCGCGGTGGTGGCCGCCGTCCAGACCGATCCGCCCGACCGCGCGGTAGGCCCGGTCGCGTGCCTTGGCCAGGCTCGATCCGGTGGCCGTCACCGACAGCACCCGGCCGCCGGCCGAAACGATCCGCCCGTCGTCCGCCGTACGGGTACCGGCGTGCAGGACGTAGGCGTGCTCGTCCTTCTCCGCGACATCGGCGAGTCCGGTGATCTGATCGCCGGTCCGCGGGGTGTCCGGGTAGTTGTACGACGCGATGACCACGGTCACCGCGGCGCCGTCGCTCCAGCGCAGCTCCGGCCAGGCGGCGAGCTGGCCGGTGGCGGCCGCCCGCAGCAGCCCCGCCAGCGGGGTACGCAGCCGGGCCAGCACCACCTGGGTCTCGGGGTCGCCGAAGCGCGCGTTGAACTCGATCACCCGCACTCCGCGCGAGGTGATCGCCAGTCCCGCGTAGAGCAGTCCGGCGAAGGGGGTGCCGCGCCGCCGCAGTTCGTCGACGGTCGGCTGGAGCACGGTCCGCTCCACCTCCTCGACCAGCTTCGGGTCGGCCCACGGCAGCGGCGAGTAGGCGCCCATGCCACCGGTGTTGGGGCCCTCGTCGGCGTCCAGGGCGCGCTTGAAGTCCTGTGCGGGCTGGAGCGACAGCACCGTCTCGCCGTCGGTGATCGCGAACAGCGACACCTCGGGCCCGTCGAGGAACTCCTCGATCACCACCCGGTGGCAGGCGAGCGCGTGTGCCCGGGCGGTGGCCAGGTCCTCGGTGACGACGACGCCCTTGCCCGCCGCGAGCCCGTCGTCCTTGACGACATAGGGCGCGCCGAAGGCGTCCAGCGCCGCGTCGATCTCCTCGGGCGTGGTGCAGACGTACGACCGGGCGGTCGGCACCCCGGCGGCGGCCATCACGTCCTTGGCGAACGCCTTCGAGCCTTCCAGCGCGGCGGCCTCGCGGGTCGGGCCGAAGCAGTCGATGCCCCGCTCCCGTACGGCGTCGGCGACCCCGGCGACCAGCGGCGCCTCGGGGCCGACGATCACGAAGTCGGCGCCGAGTTCCACGGCGAGGCCGGCGACGGCGGCACCGTCCATGGTGTCGACCGGGTGCAGCTCGGCGACCTCCGCGATGCCGGCGTTGCCGGGGGCGCAGTGCAGCGAGGTGACCTCGGGGTCGAGGGACAGGGAGCGGCACAGGGCGTGTTCGCGGGCACCGCCGCCGATGACAAGGACGTTCACGCGCACCAGGGTAGTGGGCCCGGCCGAACCCGGGCGCCCTCACTCTTTCGAGCGACCGTGACAAGCGTCCTATACCTGATCACACGGTACTTCCGGGGCGAATTCCGGATATCGGTGCATCTGGCTCAGCCGTTCGGCGGTAAGAAGGGAACTTCAACCGGCGGGTGCCGGGTACTTCGGGTACGCCCGGTACGCAGCAGTCGAGGGAGCATTCGCAGTGAGCCAGCCTGACATGTTTCCCGAGGGCGCACCTCGGGACGAGCCCTCACGGCGGGCGCTGCACCATCGCCACCCCGAGGACCTTCGAGCGCTGCCCTTCCCGCTCGGCGACTGGGCCGAGCCCACCGAGCGCCTTGAGGAGCTGTACCGCTGGGCCGAGGACGGCGCCCTGCGCACCGCGGACTGGTACCTGCACGGCCGCCTCCCGAAGCGTCGGGCGGCCCGCGCGCTCCGCCTCGGTGCCACCGTCTGCGGCACGGCCGCCGCCGCGCTCCCGCTGATCGAACTCGCCGACGGCAAGGGGTCGCCGGCCCGCTGGGGCTACCTCGCGCTGCTGCTCGCCGGTGCCTGCGTCGCCGTCGACCGCCTGCTCGGGCTCACCACCGGCTGGATGCGGGATGTCGCGACCGCGCAGGCCGTGCAGCGCCGCATCGAGGCACTCCGCTTCGACTGGGCCGCCGAGAGCGTCCGCGAGGTGCTCGGACCCACCGAGGGGACCGCGGCCGAGGCCGCCGAGCGCTGCCTCACCGTCCTGCGCGGCTTCTGCGAGGACGTCGCCGCTCTGGTCCGCGTGGAGACCTCCGACTGGATGACGGACTTCGGCGCCCACTCCGCGGCGGCCGCCCTCCGCACC
>NZ_JACEGK010000335.1:0-8742 GCF_056859195.1 Streptomyces sp. NH27 | reverse complement strand
GCCCTGTATTGTTCACGTCGTCCGGGCGATTAGCTCAGCGGGAGAGCACTTCGTTCACACCGAAGGGGTCACTGGTTCGATCCCAGTATCGCCCACCAGACACGTACGACCAGAGCAACGCACCTTCCAGGGCCGTCCGTCAGGGCGGCCCTTCTGGTTTCTGGCGGCACCACGCCCCGGCTGGGGCGGGTAGCACGCTTGTAGGTCGCTCGGGGTCTTCGAGCGCGCTGCGGTCGCAACTTCACCCTGCCCGTTTCGACCCGAGCGAGGTGAGGCTGCCTACCGGCGCCTCCGCTCCAAGTAGTTGTTGGGCTCCACGGTCAGCGTCCTTCGGCACCGGCGTGATACTCGGCCTCCAGGTCCACAAGCCGGTACTCGTCCAGGCGCATCATGAGCTGGGCGGCTTGCACCCACGGCATGCGGTCGTCGCCGAAGTCCAGGCCGCCCATGTCATCAGCAACGGGGACCGGGTGGCTCGGCCGATACAGCACGCCGTGCACCCCACTCAGGGAGAAGCGTCGTACCCGTACTGCGGTGTACTGCTCGCGCACGACAGGCACACCGGCGGGTGGCCGGTCACCATTTCGGCCGGCCAGGTGCCCAAGTCGTCGGGGTCTTCGCCCAGCAACCACCGCAGGCCGTCAGGGGTGGCGTCCTTCTTGGCGGGCTGACCGCAGACCTGACACAGCAGCGCGTCCATGGCCTGCCGTTGACGGAGGAAGTGCACCTTGCCGTACTGCGGCTGGCCCTTGCCGGCATGCTCGGGACCCGGCGCCAGAGGATGCCGTTGCTGTCGCGGTCCCACGGTCGCTCGTTGAGGTAGGCCAGCCCGCCCCGACGCATGGTGACTTCGGGCTGCGTGGTCGTCTCCGCCGACCAAGAAGCGATGAACGGCACGCGATCCGTCAGACGAAGGGTGCCAATTGGGCGACGGTCGGGGTTGCGAGGCGCGGCTACATGACGGCCTGCTGATTGCTGCATGGGCGCTTCCCTGAGAACGGGGTCTGGGCTACCCAATGTCAGTTACTGGTGATCGCCGACACACCACGTAACTGCGGCAGGTTAGGTGCAGAAATTCCCGGTTCAACCGCCAACTTTCGCCGTTGTGTTGCCGTTTCGTGGTTCCGCGTTATCGTTCCAACAAGAGCTGTGAGCGCGTAGCGGACTTGGGAGGATGGTTGGCTGTCAAGCCTCGTAGTCGTCGGCAGGAGCAGACCCAGGCCGCCCAAGAACTACGCGCCCAGGGCCGGAGTTGGGCAGAGGTCGAGGCGGAGTTCTGCGGCCGGTACCGCATCAACGCCCGCGTGGCGCAATGCCTTGCGCGTGGTTGGAGTCAGCGCGAAGCCGCTGACGCTTGGAACGCAAGGTGGCCGGACGACCCGAAGACCTTCAAGAACTTCTCCACGTGGGAGTTGTGGCCCGGCCCGACTGGGCACGCGCCATCGCTTTCCACGCTTGCCACGCTTGATCGCCTGGCGCGGCTCTACGAGTGCACGGCCGGCGATCTGCTGACGGACATGCCGAATTACGGCGCGACGCCCCAGCTCGCGAAGAGCAGTACCGGCTTACCGGGCGCCAGCCCCGGTTCGGCAGCGCGGTTGATGACGCCTGCGCTCGCCAGCACGCTGACGCGGTTTGTTACCGAAATAGATTACGTCGAACTAGCTCAGGAGGTCGTGATGTGGGTGCAGGGCGTGTCGGCGTTCGGCAGGCGACTTCGCGGGTTGTCCCGCTCTCGCCGGCTCTGAAGTGGCAAGCGGAGAACGGTGAATGGATCGTCCTCGGCTTCGAGGCCGTCGAGGCGAGGGGGGCGAAGTTCGATGTGGACCCGCCCGAGCTCCGCGCGGTCGTCGGACTGCTGGGGCCACCCTCCGCCCCGACGAGCCACGCACCAGCCACGGCACTTACGACACCTGCGCGGCACAACACCGGCATCGGCTTTGCGAACTGGTGCGGGCTCAGCCTGGTGAACGGGGTTGGCCAAGACGACTTCGACGACGCGATCGCACCAGTCGTAGCAAGATCATTTCACCGGTGTCGAGCCCTCCGGCTGGTGCGGGTGGGTTCCGGACGCGAAGGCGAGAACGTCGAGGACCGCTGAGCGCAGGCTCCCGTAGTGACGGTGCACGCTGTCGACGGCAACGGGAGCGTTGACCCCCCACACCGTCATGCCGGCCCGCAGCCCGGACTGCACCCCGGAGGGGGCGTCCTCGATCACCAGACGGTCCTCCGGCTCGGCACCGAGCCGCCTGGCAGCCAGCAGATACGGGACAGGTGAGGGCTTGCCGTCCTCGACGGAGGCGGCATCCACGATGACATCCGGCACCGGCAAGCCCGTCCGGGCGAAGCGTCCGCGCACACGGTGCTCGTAGTTCGACGTCACCAACGCCCACGACCCGGAGGGCAGAGCGGCCAGCAGCTCAGAGGCACCGTCGAAGGCCGTATACCCGCCGGACCGCACATCCTCGTCCTCCAGGTCGTGCAGCGCAGCCAGGCACTCACGCGGTTCACGGTCCGGAATGACCTGTGCGAAGGTCTCCATCGGCCTTGTCCGCAACGCCACTTGGTGGACCTCGACGGGATCCAGCCCGTATCGCTCGGCCCACGCGCGCCAAACCCGGCGCTGGTTGTCCACGGCATCGATCAACGTGCCATCGACATCGAACAGGACGTACTTCCCAGCTGCGGGCTGAGCGGGTTCACCGATCACACCTCGATCATGCCATCAGGCCCCCGAGCGGGCAGTTTGCGGGACGGCGCCTACTCCCCAGGTTGTTAGGGTCGCTGGATGGCGATCGGTACGGACGCGCAGTTGCGTGAAGCTGTCACCAGGGTTGTTCCAACGAGGAAGCAGGGCGAACTATTTGGCCTGCTTCGACCGGCCTTGCGAATAGTGCCGAGGGATCCTGCCGATTCCTGTGCACCGGGCTCGCGGCTGGGCGGCGTACCCCTGGCGACCGGAGGAGCACTCTGGCCGGCGTCGGAAGACGGTCTGTTGGCCTTGCTCGCTCAGTTCGACCTGTCCGAGGTCGCCCGAGTGTGGCCGGACGGTCCCTTGCCGGACCATGGGTTGCTCACGTTTTTCTATGACACCAAGTACCAGCCGTAGACCTATGTGTCCCCCAACCCCGACAAATGGCGGGTGCGTTGGGAGCACGGCGAGGTGCAGCCGCTGCCGATACCGGAAGGATGGGACACGTTCCCAGGCCGCCGCATCCGGTTCGAGCCGGCGATGACCTTGCCCTGTGCCACCGAGGATGACTGCGTCTTCCAGGACCTCGGTCTGACTGCGGAACTGGGCGCTGTGGATGACGCGATGGGGGGCGGCGGGCCGGCCTTTCACCAGTTGATGGGCTGGCCGCATCTGCTCCAGGGCGGGATGACCACGACTTGCCAGCGGGAGAGTGCTTTCGTCCGGGAGGGCCTGGATCGGTTTTCCCCGGGACGAGGTTTGTCCCGACAGGACTGGGATGAACTCGACGACGCCACCCGGGCCGCCGACTGGCGCCTGCTGCTGCGGCTGGACCCGGACGCCGAAGATGGCTGGAGCTGCGAAGGCGGCGGACTCTACTTCTGGATTCGCGCCGAAGACCTGGCGGCAGCACGGTTCGATCGCGTCTGGACGGTGATGCAATGCTGACAACCAGACCCGGTGGTGCGTTCTTCGCTTCAGAAGCAGCAGCCGAACTCGCCCTGGCCCTCGCGAACGAGGCCACCGTCGCCGACGCCGTCCGCGCCGACGAGACGACCGTGCTCCCCGGCTCCGCCGATACGGCCGATCTCCTCGAAGGCGGTGCCGAGCACTTCCTGTCCACCGAACTCCCCGACCTCGGTGGCGACGGCACCCCCCGGCGCTGAGCCGCGCCGTTATTCGTACGACAGCACGCCGCGGGCCTGGCACGATGCGCGGTGTGCGCCGCAGCGGCGCGGGAGTTGGCATCGCGGGAGCGGTGTGGGAGCAGGCGGGTGGGTATGGGCTTCACGTTGGACGGGCCGGTACTGGAGGGCGAGTTGGTGCGGCTGGAGCCGTTGGGGCACCGGCATGTGCCGCAACTCGCCGCGGCCGTCGAGGAGGAGCGCGGGTCGTACGGCTTCACGTGGGTGCCCAGGGCCGAGGAGGTCGGGACTTATGTCGACGAGCAGCTCGGGCGCGCCGCGGCCGGCCGACTCGCGCCGTATGCCCAGGTGCTCAGGTCCTCCGGGCAGGCGGTCGGCGCCACCTCCTTCTGGGACCCGCGCTGCGCGCTCACCCCCGACCGGCTCTCCGCGATCGAGGTCGGCTTCACCTGGCTGGCGAGCTCCGCGCAGGGCACCGGCGTCAACACCGAGGCGAAGTACCTGCTCTTCCGGCACGCCTTCGAGACCTGGCAGGTGCGCCGGGTCGACCTCAAGACCGATGCCCGCAACCTCCGTTCGCGCGCCGCCATCGAGGCCGTCGGCGCCACCTTCGAGGGTGTCCTGCGCAACTGGTCCCGCTCCTGGGCCCCCGGCGAGGACGGCCGGCTGCGCGACTCCGCGATCTTCTCCATCACCGCCGACGAGTGGCCCGAGCGCCGCGCCCACCTCGAACGCCGCCTCGCCACCGCCCGCGCCCGTAGCCACAGCCGCTCAGGCGCGGCGCCAGAAGCCTGACGGGTCCGGGGGCGGCCGGAAGGATCGACCCGGCCAGCCGAGCGGCCGCCGGGAAGCCCTGACCCAGGGCGCCGGGCTCGTGCGCGTCGCCGGTGAAGCTGATGGCGCGGCCGCCCTCCTCGTGCCACCAGGCCAACACCTGCGGATGCAGGGGACCTTGGTGTTGATCTCCAGTGCCTTGCCGCTGTCGGCGAGTACGCGCAGCACCCGCCGGTGTTCGTCCTCGAAGTCGCGAGGGTCGTCCGGTCACTCTTTCGAGCCCTGAAACACACCAAGTTCGTCTTCGCCGACCCCACCCGCGGCCTTCGCATAGCCCGTCAGGAACTGCTGCCCACAACTCTGGCTCCCGACCGGCTGGCCGGGCTCTTGGAGACCAGCTCCAACCCGGCTACCCGTCTGGTTCTCGCCTTGGTCGCCCTCCACGCAACAAGCGGCACCGACCTGCGCGGCCTCGTCCTCTCCGACGCGCTGCTCACCCGACGGCAACTCCTGATCCGCCGCCCCCACGGCCGACACGTCGTCCACCTCGAATCTCCATCACCACTGCCATGAAGTACAGCCACGCTGCCCACCCCCACCGCGCCGGCCCTGTTCCTCACTGAGGCAGACGGCCGCCCCCGGGAAGCACCTGCACCCCCAAATAGCGTTACTCCAGGACCCTGACCTGCCTTCACGATGGCGGCAGCTCAGTGTTGAGTCTCTCGGCAGGCACTCGCTCGATGCGGGTCCATCCCCTCCAGCCCCGCTCCTCCAGGATCTCCAACAGCCGTGCGGCGTGCGGTGAGGACTCAGCCATGGTTGAGTCCAGCAGGTCGACAAACTGATCGTCGATGCCGTCATCGGCACCCACCTCGCCGGCCTCCACAGCGCGGACCATCAAGCGCTCCATGATGTCGGCGACCTCGACGACCCGCGGGTCGTCGGCCGGCCAGTCGAGGGCCCCGCTGAGAAGGCTGTAGAGCTTCACCATGTCGGGGTCGTCCAGTTCCTCGTGCTTCTTGGCGATCACGGAGTCGATCGAATGCGGCACCTGGGCGGCGATCATGATCCAGGCGTCCCGCTCCATCTCGATGTACCGCTCCTCAACGCCGAGACCGCGCAGCCGGTCGAGGTAGTCCACAACGCTCTGCGGGAGCGCCAGATGCTCTCCGGCGGCGAGCCGGGCGAGTCGGCTGCGGGTGTCCTGCAGCCGTCGGATCTCGGCACGCAGGGCCTTGTCGATCTCCTGGACGCCGTCGGCGAACTCCTCCGGGCCGGCGGCGAGGAGTTCCTGTACCCGGGCCAGCGGTACACCGGCGTCTGCGAGGGTGCGGATCCGGATCAGTCGCACGACCGCGGCAGCGTCGTAGGTCCGGTATCCGGATCGGTCGCGCTCGGGCTCCGGCAGCAACCCGATCCGGTGGTAGTGACGTACCGCCCGCACCGTCACCCCGGCGTACGCCGCAAGCTGGCTGATGGTGAGCATGGGTATCAGCCTGCCTCAGGCGATCTTCCGGCGATAGGCGGCCATCGCGAAGATGTAGGCCGCGACGAGGATGCCGAGGCACCAGGCGAGGGCGGTCCAGATGTCGTCACCGACCGGCTGCTGGGCGAACAGGTTGCGGATCGTGTTGACGATCGATGTCACCGGCTGATGTTCGGCGAACCAGCGCACCGGGCCGGGCATCGTCTTGGTGGGCACGAACGCCGAACTGACGAACGGCAGGAAGATGAGGGGGTAGGCGAAGGCGCCGGCGCCCTCGACCGACGACGCAGAAAGCCCAGGGATCACGGCGAGCCAGGTCAGCGCCAGGGTGAACAGGAGCAGGATGCCGGTGATCGCGAGCCATGCTGACACTCCTGCCCCTGAGCGGAAGCCCATGAGCACAGCGACGCCCACGACGAGCACGAGCGCGATCAGGTTGGCGACCAAAGAGGTGACGACGTGGGCCCACAGCACACCCGACCGCGCGATCGGCATGGACTGGAATCGTTCGAAGATCCCGCTCTTCACATCGGTGAACAGCCGGTACGCGGTGTAGGAGATGCCTGAGGCGATGGTCATGAGCAGGATGCCGGGCAGCATGTAGTTCACGTACGGAACCGACCCGGTGTCGATGGCGCCGCCGAACACGTAGACGAACATCAGCATCATGGCGACCGGCGTGATGGCGGTCGTGATGATGGTGTCCATGCTGCGTGTGACGTGGCGCAGGGTCCGCCCGGTGAGCGCGACAGTGTCGCTGAAGAAGTACGCGGTCATCCTTGTCCCCCAGTTGTCGTGCCAGTGACGTCGCTCTTGTCGCCGCCGCCGATGACCGCGAGGAAGATCTCCTCCAGAGTCGGCTGCTTCTCGACGTACTCGACCTTGGCGGGCGGGAAGAGCTGCTTGAGCTCGGCAAGAGTGCCGTTCACGATGATCCGACCCTGGTGGAGGATCGCGATCCGGTCGGCCAGCTGCTCGGCCTCGTCGAGGTACTGCGTGGTGAGCAGCACCGTCGTTCCGTGGCCGGCGAGTTCCTTGACCGCCTTCCACACCTCGATGCGCGCCTCGGGATCAAGACCGGCCGTCGGCTCGTCCAGGAAAATCACCGGCGAATTCCCGATGAGGCTCATCGCGATGTCCAGCCGGCGGCGCATCCCACCCGAATACGTGGACACTCTCCGCGCGCCCGCCTCGCGCAGCGAGAAACGCCTCAGCAGGTCATCCGCAGTCGCGCCAGGGTCCTTGATGTGGCGCAGCCTGGCGACCAAGGCGAGGTTCTCCCGACCGCTGAGGATCTCGTCGACAGCCGCGAACTGCCCGGTGAGACTGATGGACTCCCGCACGTTCGCCGCTTGCGTGGCGACGTCGAAGCCATTGACGTTCGCCGCCCCCGCGTCGGCTTTCAGGAGCGTGGCGAGGATCCTCACGGTCGTGGTCGTGCCCGCTCCGTTGGAACCGAGCAGGGCGAAGATGCTGCCCGGCGCCACGTCGAAGTCCACACCGCGCAGCACTTCAAGCTGCCCGTACGACTTTTTGAGACCTTGCACGCGAATTGCCGGAGCGGAGATCGATTGGGCTGTCATGGTCATCTGCCTCCTTCACGGAGCTGTTCCAGGCAACTGCGCGGAAGCTCCTCTCGGAAGGATGGAGGATTGACCCGGCGTCAAGGTCAAGCCCGTTCCGACCACGGCACTCAGATCGCCGACCGGCCAGACACACCGCAGCGATGACGGGCCGCTCGCCCCGAGCTCGTTCGGCCACGAACCCGCCGTGCTCAAAGCCGTCGAAGGACCACTGACGCGTGAGTTTCTGCAACCCCCCGACCAGAATTCGGCGAACCCGCTCGCTTCGCCGGGCGGCACGATCGACCCGGGGGAGACCCCGCGGCAGGCGGCGGTGCGCGAGCTGGCGGAGGGGAGCGGTCAACAGGCGGACGGGCCGGTGGTGTTCGTCGGTTACGTGAGGTTCGCGTTCGGGCCGGACCGGCGGCAGGTGTAAGGCGCCCTGTTCACCGCGGCACCGTGCGGCCGCGCCCCTTCGTGCCCAATCGAAGTCGGCGCGATCAGCTGGCGGGAGCCGTCGGGACCGTCGTTCGCCGGCCGGCCGGTGCGGGTCACGCGGGTGGCGGGAAGCCCTGGGAGGTGAGGAAGCCGGGCCAGGTCGATGCGTGGTGGGTGAGGTCGGGGAGGACGAGGTCGGCGCCCGCGGTGGCGAGTTCGGGGGCCGGGAAGCGGCCGGTGGCGACGGCGATGGCGGCGGCGTCCGCGTCGTGGGCGCCGCGGATGTCGTGGGGGGTGTCGCCGATGACGACGGTGCGGTGGCCGGTGAACGGGAAACCGTAGGCCGCGGCGGCGCGACTGCGGGCGAGGCGGACCAGGTCGGCGCGGTCGGTGCTGTCGTCGCCGTACCCGCCGACGGTCAGGTCGAGGTGGGCGGTGAGATCGAAGACGGCGAGCTTGGTGCGGGCGATCGGGCGCAGGTTGCCGGTGACCAGCGTCTGGACGGTGCCGTGTGCGGCCAGAGCGGCGAGGGCCTCGCGTGCGCCCGGCAGCGCGGTGCCGATCTCGCGCATCCGGTCGGCGTACTCCTCGCAGACGTCGGCCAGCGCGGCGTAGAGGGTTTCGACCAGGGCGTCGGTCCGGGGC
>NZ_JACEGK010000334.1:0-8751 GCF_056859195.1 Streptomyces sp. NH27 | reverse complement strand
TCCGAACCCCGAACTGCCTGTCCCCTCAGCGTCCGTGGCCGCGCACCCCGTCACCAAGCCGAACCGCGTTCTCTCAAGGAACTCCAAAGTTCGCCGCCGTCCGCCCGCCGCGCCGCCGTCCGCCCGCCGCGACCCGCCGGCCGCCACGCGGGTGCTGCGGCACGGCGACCTGGAACTGGACGAGTCACCTACACCGTCCGCCGAGCCGGACAACCGGTCGAACTCACCCCCACCGAGTACAACTTGCTGCGGCACCCGTTGCGCGACGCCGGCCGCGTCCTCACCGAGGAACAACTCCTCCAGCACGTCTGGCGTTACGACAGCGTGGTGTCCTCCACCGTCGTCGAGACGTACATCCCGTATCTGCGAAGGAAGTTGGACCGGCTCGGACCGCCCCCGACCGGGCCCGCGACACCGGCGGCGCCGGCCTCGGCATGCCCGTCGTGCACGCGCTGGTCCAGGCCCACCACGGCCAGGTCACGGTGGAGACCGCGCCCGGTCGCGGCCTGACCGTACGGGTCACGCGGCCCGCGCGGTCAGCCGGCAACTCGCCCCCGCGTAGCGCGCGTTGAGTCGGCGGGGCGGTGGCCGGCCGGAGTACGTCCGGCCGTGCGTCTGTCACGCGGCCGGCACGGCCGGGGCGGCCGGGGCGGGCAGCGCGCGGGCGGCGCGGACGCCGGGCACCGCGGCCGTGCCCAGGCACGCGGCGGCGACGAGCGCGGCCGAGACGTACAGGGGTGCGCCCGGGCCGAAGGAGCCGGCGGCCAGCGGCGCGGCGGCGTACCCGACGGGCATCGCGGCCATCGACAGCAGCCAGTCGTAGGAGGTGACGCGGGCGAGCACCCCTGCGGGCACGGAGGCATACACGTAGGTCTCCCAGACCGGGGTCAGGAAGCCGAGCGCGGCCAGGGCGACGCCGTAGGAAGCGACCAGCAGCCATGCGGGCGCGCCGGCGGCGAGCAGGGCCAGCGGCAGTGCGTAGCAGGCCAGGCCGAGGTTGCCGGTGAGGATCGGGCGGCTCAGCCGGGCGCGGGAGGCGAGCAGCGATCCGAGCAGCAGCCCGACCGAGCCGGCTTCCAGGACCGCGACCCACATGCCGTCGCCGCCGGCCCTGCGGTGCGCGACGAGCGGGCCGAGCGTGGCCATGACGGCCGCGGCGCCGTTCCAGATGCCGTGTGCCACCAGGCTGGTCCAGTACCAGTCGCGAGAGCGCACCTCGCTCCAGCCCTCGACGAGGTCCGCGCGCATCGAGCGCCGGGGTATCCGCTCCCGGCGCACCCGGATCAGCGCGAGTGTCGAGGCGCTCGCGGCGAAGGTGGCCGCGTCCAGGACGAATGCCCAGCCGGGCCCGGCGGTGAAGATCAGGGCGCCGGCTACGGCCGGGCCGGCCAGCCGGGTGGCGTTCGCGGCCGACGCGGTCAGCGCGTTGGCCCGCAGCAGGCCGGCGGCGCCCACGGTGCCGTTGATCAGGGGCGCGGTGGTCGGCATCGCGAACGCGGAGGCGATGCCGCCGACCGCCTCGGCCACGGCGATGTGCGCCAACCGCGGTGCCCCGCCGATGAGTTCGAGACCCACCAGGAGCTGCGCGGCGCACCGGACCAGGTCGGTGGCGAGGGCGACCTTGCGGGCGTCCAGTCGGTCGGCGAGAACACCGCCCAACGGTAGGAGCAGCAGCCGCGGCACCATCGCGCAGCCCAGCACGAGGGCGAGCGCGGAGGGCGAGCCGGTGGCGCGGCTGATGGCGATGGCCAGGGCGGCGGGCACGACGGCGTCGCCGAGCGCGGACAGGGTGCGTCCGGTGAACAGGAGGCGGAAGGCGCGGAGCCGGAGGGGGTGCGTCACGCCCGCAGAGTATTTCGGCGACGAATCTTTCGTCAACGAATAATTAGCTGCCGATGGGCTGCGGGTGCCCGGCATAGGATCGCGGTCATGACGCCTGCCGCCGCCCCCCGGCCCCCGGAGCCTTCGTCCGCCGGACGGTCCACGTCCGCCGCCCGGCCGGCACCCGCCGGCGACCCCGCCCGGGACCGGACCGACGGGCACGTCGAGCGCTGGATGCCGGTGCTGGACGGCCTCGACCCGGACATCGAGGGCGCGGTCACCCGGGCCAACGCCCTCACCGACCACCTGCGCAGGGTCAGGGAGCGCTCGCTGGCCGACTTCGGCCTGCACAAGCACGAACACGACACGCTGCACACCCTCGCCGGCCGCGGCGGCCGCGCCGTGCCCTCCGAGCTCGCCGCCGATCTGAAGCTGGCCCCCGCCTCGATCACCGGGCGCCTGGACGGCCTGGAGCAGCGCGGGTTCGTACGCCGCAGCCACTCCGCCGAGGACCGCCGCCGCGTCGACGTCGAGCTCACCGACGAGGGCCGGGCCGCGTGGCTCGGCGCCCTGGACGTCGTCGGGCACGAGGAGTACCGCCTGCTGGGCACCCTCAGCGTGGCCGAACGCCGTACCCTGTCAGACCTGTTGCGCCGGATCATGGTTGTCGCCGAGGCCACGTAGGACCTTCCGGACCCGGCGCCCGCTGTCGGTGGGGGCGCCTAGGGTCACCTTCATGGCAACGGTGACCTTCGTCGACGAGACGACATCCGGTGGGCGGAGCGGCTCCCGGGGGCTGGAGATCGCGGAAGAGCGGCTGACGGGAGGGGAGTTGATACGCAGGAGGGTCTTCCAGGAGGTCGCGGAGTACAACGCGGCCGGGATGGAGGTCTTCCGCGGCCTCGTCCAGCCGTCCGACACCGAAGTGGCTCTGAACGGCTACCGGTTGGGCACCCCGCGCCGGATCGATCCCGAGCGGCAGTACGAGTTGGCGCGCACCGCCTTCGGCAGCAACGGTTTCCTGGTGCTGGTCGGGGACCGCCAGGTCGAGGAGTGGGACCAGGAGATGGACCTGCCGCTCGGCACCGAAGTGGTCTTCCTCAAGCTCGCGCCGCTGGTGGGTGGCTGACGGCGGTCTTCGGCGAACTCGTGGCGGCGGCCCGGCGGCACGTCGCCGAGCGGGACGTCGGCTCACTGGCCGACGTGCTGGTGCAGGCGGCCGAGCAGAGCGGCGGGCCGCGGCGCTGACCTGGCGCAACGCCGCGGGCAAGGCCGTCCAGCGCCCGCCCGCGCCACTGAAGCGGGAACAGCCCCAGCTGGTTGCCGAGTTGAAGGCCGGCGCGAAGGACATCGATAAGATGCTCAGCGCGCGGGCCGAGCGGCTGGACCGGCAGCTCCTGTCCCGCCGCGCCTGGGCGTACGCCGCATGGCGCGCGCACTGCGTCGACCACCCGCTGATCGGCACCCTCGCGGTGATCCTCAGCAAGGCGATGCTGCTCGCCCAGGACACAGAAATCACCGATCCGACGATCTTGAGTCAGCTGTGAGCCGTGAGTTGCCGCAGAGGATGTGAAAGCGGGCTCTTGTGCTGCATGCGGGCGAGACGCAGAACGACTCCGGCATCAGAAAGCAGCCGCGTGGGACATCCTCTACATCTTTTCCCCTTCAGGATAGTTGGGGGCAAAGCCGTGCTCGAACTTCGTGCAGGCGTCGGCCTTTTTCAGGAAGGCATCTCTGTCGTTGATGCGTATCTCGAAGTAGACAATGCGGCCGGAGAGCCAACTCTTCAGATCGGCAGGCGAGGCGTAGTGCGCCAGGACATCGGCATAGCACTTCATGCGTTTGGTGTAGACGTTGCCTTTGATCTGCCGGCCTTGCATGTCGGTGTATCCGTCGGCTCCATAGTACTTTTTGAGTGCTTCGACCATCTTCGTCTGCTGGCCGTTTCCTCCGCCGCCGCACCCCCCGAGCGTGCCGACACAGAGTGCGCATAACAGTACGGCTGCCATCTTCGGCAACACTGATTTTCGGAACACGGTCCACCCCCGTTGTGACGACCATTCCGGGCCTTCGCCTCCTGGTTCTGCCCGGCTGTTCCGATCAACTAAACCACACCCGAAGGGCGTGATGTCATGTACGACCGGGTTCGCGAGTTCCCGACCTAAGAGGACGTCTCACGTGGCTGTTTGCTGATGCGGCGTGATGCTGAGCGGATGAAGCCGATCTCCGGCGTCGGTTGGTTCCTGACGACCTGTCCAGCACAGGAGCCCGAAAACGGTCGGGCCCCGCTTCCTGGCGGAAGCGGGGCCCGACGCGTCGGAAAGGTTAAAAGCGGCGGGTGATCAGGGCGCGCTTGACTTCCTGGATCGCCTTCGTCACCTCGATGCCGCGCGGGCAGGCGTCCGTGCAGTTGAAGGTGGTGCGGCAGCGCCAGACACCGTCCTTGTCGTTCAGGATCTCCAGCCGCTGCTCACCGCCCTCGTCGCGGGAGTCGAAGATGAACCGGTGCGCGTTGACGATCGCGGCTGGGCCGAAGTACTGCCCGTCGTTCCAGAAGACCGGGCAGGCCGACGTGCACGCGGCGCACAGGATGCACTTCGTGGTGTCGTCGAACCGCTCGCGGTCCGCGGAGGACTGGAGCCGCTCGCGGGTCGGTTCGTTGCCCGTGGTGATCAGGAACGGCATCACGTCGCGGTACGCCTGGAAGAACGGGTCCATGTCGACCACGAGGTCCTTGAGCACCGTCATGCCCTTGATCGCCTCGACGGTGATCGGCTTCTCCGGACTGACGTCCTTGATCAGCGTCTTGCAGGCCAGCCGGTTCTTCCCGTTGATCCGCATCGCGTCCGAGCCGCACACGCCGTGCGCGCACGAGCGGCGGAAGGTCAGCGACCCGTCGATCTCCCACTTGACCTTGTGCAGCGCGTCCAGCACGCGCTCCTTGGGGTCGACCTGGATCTGGTAGTCGACCCACTCGGCCTCGGCGGAGACCTCCGGGTTGAACCGGCGCACCCGCAGGGTGATCGCGATCAGGTGCGCTCCGGTGACCTCGGCCGCGTCCAGGGCCGCCGAGTGCTTGTCGACCGTCGGGGTGCTCATCAGTACTTACGCTCCATCGGCTGGTAGCGGGTCTGCACGACCGGCTTGTAGTCGAGGCGGATCGACTCGGTGCCGTTCGCGTCCACCTCGCGGTACGCCATCGTGTGCCGCATGAAGTTGACGTCGTCGCGGGTGGGGAAGTCCTCACGGTAGTGGCCGCCGCGGGACTCCTTGCGGGCCAGCGCGGAGACCGCCATGACCTCGGCGAGGTCGAGCAGGTTGCCCAACTCGACCGCCTCCAGCAGGTCGGTGTTGAACCGCTTGCCCTTGTCCTGGATGGAGACGTTGAGGTAGCGCTCGCGCAGCTCGGCGATCTTCTCCACCGCGGTCTTGATGGTCTGCTCGGTACGGAAGACCATCACGTTGGCGTCCATGCACTCCTGGAGCTCCAGGCGCAGTACGGCGACCCGCTCGTTGCCGGTGGAGTTGCGCAGCCGCTCGACCTGCGCCTCGACCCGCTCGGCCGGGTTCTCCGGCAGCGGCACCAGGTCGCTGGCGTGGGCGTACTCCGCGGCGGCGATGCCGGAGCGGCGGCCGAAGACGTTGATGTCCAGCAGCGAGTTGGTGCCCAGCCGGTTCGCGCCGTGCACGGAGACACAGGCCACCTCGCCGGCCGCGTACAGGCCCGGCACCACGGTGGTGTTGTCGGAGAGCACCTCGCCCTGCACGTTGGTGGGGATGCCGCCCATCGCGTAGTGCGCGGTGGGCTGGATCGGGATCGGGTCGGTGTACGGCTCGATGCCCAGGTAGGTGCGGGCGAACTCGGTGATGTCCGGCAGCTTCGCGTCCAGCTGCTCCGGCGGCAGGTGCGTCAGGTCGAGGTAGACGTGGTCGCCCTCGGGGCCGCAGCCGCGCCCTTCGCGGATCTCGGTGTAGATCGCGCGGGAGACGACGTCACGCGAGGCGAGGTCCTTCATGACGGGCGCGTACTTCTCCATGAAGCGCTCACCGTCCTTGTTGCGCAGGATGCCGCCCTCGCCGCGGGCGCCCTCGGTGAGCAGGATGCCCATCCGCCAGATGCCCGTCGGGTGGAACTGGAAGAACTCCATGTCCTCCAGCGGCAGCCCGCGCCGGTAGATCGCGGCCTGGCCGTCACCGGTGAGGGTGTGCGCGTTGGAGGTCACCTTGAAGAACTTGCCGGTGCCGCCCGACGCGTAGATCACCGCCTTCGCCTGGAAGACGTGCAGCTCGCCGGTGGCCAGTTCGTACGCCACCACGCCGGCCGACCGGCGCACGCCGTCGACCTCGACGAGCAACTGGTCCAGGACGTAGAACTCGTTGAAGAACTCCACGCCCTCCTTGACGCAGTTCTGGTAGAGCGTCTGGAGGATCATGTGGCCGGTGCGGTCCGCGGCGTAGCAGGAGCGGCGCACCGCGGCCTCGCCGTGGTTGCGGGTGTGGCCGCCGAAGCGGCGCTGGTCGATCCGGCCCTCGGGCGTCCGGTTGAACGGCAGGCCCATCTTCTCCAGGTCGAGGACCGCGTCGATGGCCTCCTTCGCCAGGATCTCGGCGGCGTCCTGGTCGACCAGGTAGTCACCGCCCTTGATCGTGTCGAAGGTGTGCCACTCCCAGTTGTCCTCCTCGACGTTGGCCAGGGCGGCAGCCATGCCGCCCTGGGCCGCGCCGGTGTGGGACCGGGTCGGATAGAGCTTGGTCAGGACGGCGGTGCGGCTGCGCTTGGTCGACTCGATGGCGGCGCGCATACCGGCGCCGCCCGCGCCGACGATGACGGTGTCGTACGTGTGGAATTGCATGGGGGTCGCTTCCCTGTCCGGCCCTGGCCTAGCGAATGTTCGGGTCGAAGGTGAAGATCACCAGCGACCCGAGCGCGATGGTGAACGCGACAGCGGTGAACAGCAGCGTCTTGAGCCAGACGCGGGTGTTCGGCTGCTCGGCGTAGTCGTTGATGACCGTGCGCAGGCCGTTGCCGCCGTGCAGCATGGCCAGCCAGAGCATGGCCAGGTCCCAGTACTGCCAGAACGGCGAGGCCCAGCGGCCCGCGACGAACGCGAAGCCGACCTTGGTGACACCGCCGTCCAGCACCAGCTGGATCAGCAGGTGGCCGAGGACCAGCACCACCAGCACCACGCCGGACAGCCGCATGAACAGCCAGCCGTACAGCTCGAAGTTGGTGCGGCCGCGGCGCGGGGTGCGCTTGGTCCGGGTCCGCGGCGGCTCGATCACCGGCGCCGGGTTCTCCGGGCTGTAGGAGATGCTGGAGCCGGTCAGTTCGACGGCGTCCTTGGGGGAGACTTCAGTGGCCATGGGTCGTCAGCTCCCGAACAGGACTCGGGCGGCGTGGCCGAGTACCGGGTAGATCGCGCCGAGCATCAGGACGATCCACAGGCCCATCACGGTCCAGAACATCTGCTTCTGGTAGCGGGGGCCCTGGGTCCAGTAGTCGACGGCGATGATCCGCAGACCGTTCAGCGCGTGGAAGAGGATCGCGGCCACCAGGCCGTATTCCAGCAGGCTGACGATGGGCGTCTTGTAGGTCGCCACGACCTTGTCGTAGTCCTCGGGGGAGACGCGCACGAGTGCGGTGTCGAGGACGTGGACGAACAGGAAGAAGAAGATGAGGACACCGGTGACTCGATGAGCCACCCACGACCACATGCCTTCCCGGCCGCGGTACAGCGTTCCAGCCGGCACGGAAAAAACCCTCCGGGAGCGGTATGAGGGCTGCCGGCTTCTTGTCGGTCACGCCCGGCCGGGTACGGTCCACCGGCCCCGGCCATCGTAGCGACGTGACCTGTGCCTCGTACTGCGGGGTAGTGCTTGTGTGATCGATCCCGCACGGTCGGGTGAACGCGACAGGCCCTACGGCCTGCGCGCGTCCACCAGCGCGGACGCCCGGAGGCCGCCGGGGCGCGCCGCCAGGCGCAGCAGCCGGGCCCGGGCGATCCGCCTCAACTGCTCGGCGGTGACGGCCGACTCGTGGTCCGCGTCGTGGCCGAGCCGGGCGCGCAGGCTGGCCATGGTCTGGTCCAGGGCGGCGCCCGGGTCGGCCGCCTCCAGCGCGATCACGAAGACGTGGCCGAACCTGGCCTCGTAGGCGGCGTGCGCGGCGCGCAGCGCGGTGTGGACGGCGAGGCCGCCGCGGTCCGGCAGCGCGGTGGTGTCCTCGCCCTGGAGCGCCTCGGCGACATCGGCGGGTGCCAGGTCGTACGCCGCCTCGTCGGCCGCGGCGAGCAGCGCGTCCACCGTCGGATAGGGGCGGTGGGCGGCCATCCGGCGGGCCCAGCGGTGCGAGCCGCAGCAGGTGCGCAGGGCCGCCTCGGCGTCGGCGGTCGGCACGCGGTTGAGCAGGCTCAGCCCCTCGGGCGGCGTGTCGCTGGACAGCGGGGCTCCTGGATCACGATGCGGGCGCGCCGGCACGGTGGGTGGTACGGCGCGCGGTTCGGGGCGCGGGGCGAGGCGCGTTACGGGGGGCGTTACGGAGGGCACGGCAACTGTAGACGCGGCTGCGGCCCGATCGGTTGGCCCGATACGTGAATTCACCCGTACGAGCGCGGGTCGCGCGGCAGGTTCGGGCGCGGCGCGATCAGGTGGGGAGGTGGAACGGTCGGAAGCGGGCGCGGTGTGACCGGCGCGAGTGGTGCGGCTGGTTCGGTCGGCGTGACCGGCGTGAGCGGTCCGGTCGGTCCGGTATGACGACGGCCGGGGGCCGCCTCCCCCCACAGGAGCGTCCCCGGCCGCCGACTTGTACGGCGTATGCGCGACCGAAAGTGTCACCGGCGGTCATGGGGCAGGATGGTGCCTGTTCGCGAGGGACCAGGGGGTCGAGGGGGCGGGGACCGGACGTGGATCTGGAGACCGCGGTGAGCGCGG
>NZ_JACEGK010000333.1:0-8770 GCF_056859195.1 Streptomyces sp. NH27 | reverse complement strand
CCCGTGCGCGGCCGGGCCGTTGCCGCCGGACGCGGCACAGCACAGCGCAGCACAGCACGCGGCCGGCACACGTGGCAGCACGCAGGCGCGGCACCTCGCAGGACGTAGGACCCCGAAGACCGAAGGACCCCAGGTCAGTCAAGGAGTAGCCATGACGAAGCAGACGATCCTCGGCCGGGTGGCGCAGCTCGCCAAGGCGAACATCAACGCGCTCCTCGACCAGGCCGAGGACCCGCAGAAGATGATCGACCAGCTCGTCCGGGAGTACACCGAGAACATCAAGGAGGCCGAGGACGCCGTCGCCGGCACCATCGGCAACCTGCGGATGATGGAGCAGGACCACGCCGAGGACGTGTCCGCCGCGGCGGAGTGGGGTGGCAAGGCGGTCGCGGCCAGCCGCAAGGCGGACGAGCTGCGGGCCTCGGGCGGCGCCGTGGAGGCCGACCGGTTCGACAACCTCGCCAAGGTGGCGCTCGGCCGCCAGCTCCGGTCCGAGAAGGAGGCGCGGACCGCGGAACCGGTGATCGCGTCGCAGAACGAGGTGGTGGACCAGCTCCGCAGCGGCCTCGGCGACATGAAGGAACGGCTGCGGCAGCTCCAGGCCGAGCGGGACGAACTGGTCACCCGTTCCCGTACCGCCCACGCGCAGAACACCATGATGGACGCGATCAAGAGCGTCAACGTCCTCGACCCGACGAGCGAGTTGGGCCGTTTCGAGGACAAGGTGCGGCGCGAGGAGGCTCGGGCGCAGGGCCGCCAGGAGCTGGCCGCCTCCTCGCTGGACGCCCAGTTCGAGTCGCTGGACGCGATGGGCGACAGCGCGGAGATCGACGCCCGCCTGGCCCGGTTGAAGTCCGGCGCGGCCTGACGGCGCCACCGCCCACCGCCGGGCCCCACCCGCAGCGCCCGTCGCCCGGCTCCGTCCGGGCGCCGCCGGCCTCCGTCCGGGTGCCGTCCGGTGCTGTCCGGTGCCGTCCGGGAGGGCGCCTAGAACATGCTGAGCAGGTCGTCCACGGACGGCCCGGCGGAGCCCGGCTGGCCGCCGCGCAGCGCCAGTTCGAACCAGACGGTCTTGCCGCGGTGGGTGCGGCGGCTGCCCCAGCTCTGGCTGAGCATCGCGACCAGTTGCAGGCCGCGCCCGCCCTCGTCGGTGTCCCGGGCGCGGCGCCGGCGCGGCTGCATCAGCGCGTTGTCCCACACTTCGCAGACCAGGGTGCGGTCCAGCAGCAACCGCAGCCTTATATCGCCGTATCCGTGCCGCAGCGCGTTGGTGACCAGCTCGCTGACGAGCAGTTCGGTGGTGTCGACGAGGTCGTCCAGGCCCCACTCCAGGAGCTGGTCGCGGGCGAGTTCACGGGCCTGGGCGACGGAGGTGGGCTGCGGCGCGAGCGTCCAGTCGCCGACCCGCTCGGCGGGCAGCCCGCGGATACGGGCCATCAGCAGCGCGATGTCGTCCTCGCCGTGGGCGGTGTCGAGGGTGGCCAGGACGTGATCGCAGACGTCCTCCAGCTGGCGGGCCGGGCCGGCCAGCGAGGCACGGAAGGCGTCCAGTCCCTCGTCGAGCGGATGGCTGCGGGACTCGACCAGCCCGTCGGTGTAGAGGGCGAGCAGGGCGCCCTCGGTCAGCTCGACCTCGACCTCCTCGAACGGCTCGCCACCGACCCCCAGCGGCACCCCCCGGGGCACTTCGAGCAGCAGCGGGTCCTCGCCGGGCTCGACCAGGACCGGCGGCAGGTGCCCGGCGTTGGCGATGGTGCACCGGCGGGTCACCGCGTCGTAGACGACGTAGATACAGGTGGCGAGGTAGACCTCGGCGAGGTCCATCTCGGCCGGGTTCTTCGAGCGGCGGGTGCGGCCCGCCGAGGAGGAGCCGAGGCCGTCGGCGACTTCGTCCAACGCGCCGAGCACCTCGGCCGGTTCGAGGTCGAGCATCGCCAGGGTGCGGACGGCGGTGCGCAGTTCGCCCATCGCGACGGCCGCGCGCAGGCCGCGGCCCATCACGTCGCCGACCACCAAGGCGGTGCGGTGGCCAGGCAGTTCGATGACGTCGAACCAGTCGCCGCCGACCTCGGTCTCCATGCTGCCGGGCAGGTAGCGGCAGGCGATGTCGAGGCCGGTGGCCTCCGGGTCGTCCGGTGGCAGCAGGCTGCGCTGGAGGATCAGGGCACGTTCGTGTTCGCGGCGGTAGAGCCGGGCGTTGTCGAGGAAGATGGCGGCGCGGGCGGCCAGTTCCTCGGCGAGCATCCGGTCCCGCTCGGTGAACGGCTCGCTGCCCTTGGCCCGGGAGAACTGCACCAGGCCGAGGACGGTGTCGCGGGCCACCATCGGCACCACGAGGGTGGACTGCACCAGCGGGGTGCCGCCCAGGTCGTGGCCGCCCTCGCCGTCGAGCACCTGGAGTTGGGCGGTGCGCAGCGCGCGGGCGCTGGCGGAGCCGAACCGGAAGCGGTGCACGGAACCGACCGCGACCGGTCCCTCGCTGGGTTCGACGTCGTCGTCGCCGGCCATCGCCACGGGGGCGTCGGACACCGAACTGGCGAAGGCGACCCGGCGGACCTCGCCACTGCCGTCGGAGGTGCCGGTCAGGTCCTCGATGCCGGACAGCAGCGCCTGGTAGAGGTCGACGGAGGCGAGGTCGCAGAAGTGCGGCACCGCCACGTCGAGCAGTTCGCGGGCGGTGGTCTCCAGGTCCAGCGAGGTGCCGATCCGCGAGCCGGCCTCGTTGAGCAGCGCGAGGTTGCGGCGGGCGTGGGCGGCCTCGCGCTCGGCGCGCTGCCGGCCGGTGACGTCCATCGCCAGGCCCGCGACGCCGATCGGGCGGCCGGAGTTGCTGTGCAGCCGGTACAGCGAGATGGACCAACGGCGGCGGGCCGGGTCGCCGGGCACGGTGCCGACCAGCGGCATGTCGAGCACCGCGTCGCCCGTCTCCAGGACCTGCCGCAGCGCGGCGGACAGCCGGTCGGCCTCCACCCGGGAGAGGAAGTCATGCGGGCCGCGGCCCGGTTGCTCGGCGGGGCGGCCGAACACCGCGGCGAAGCGTTCGTTGACCCGGACCAGGCGCAGACGGGTGTCGAAGAGCACGAAGCCCATCGGGGACTGCCCGAACACGGCCTGGGAGGCGGCCAGATCCGTCTCGATCTGGCGCAGCGCGGCCACGTCGACCGCCAGGCACAGCGCGCCGTGATCGGCCGGCATCACGTACACCTCGGCCCGGCCCTCGCCGCCGGAGGCGTCGCGGTACGGCACCAGGCCCTGCCACTCGCGGCCGTCGAGGATCTGCGCCAGGCGCCGGTGCGCGCGCGGCTGCACGTCGGGCGGCGCGAAGGCGGTGATCGGGTCCTTGCCGACGGCCTCGGCCGAGGTCAGGCCGAAGAACTCGGTCGCGCGCTCGCTCCACTGGTCGATCCGGCCCTCGGCGTCGAGGGAGAACGAGGCGACGCGTATGTAGTCATACAGGGACCCGGGCGGGCTGGACTGCCAGACGCCGGCCTTTGCCGCGTCCGCGTCGTCGTCGCCGGGCGGAACCGCCCCTGCTGGCATGTCGCTCACTCGCCCGACCCCTCCAGCTCAGCACACATGGACCGGTTGGAACCGAGTATTCAGCATGGCGACCGTCCAGCACACGGTCTTGTCGATCACAGCATCATCTCGGCTCCTGGGGCGCGGGGGCCGTCCCCGGAACACCACGGTCGCACCTCTCGCTCCCGCCCCTTCGGCATACCCGGCACAGTCACTCCGAACCATCGTGTCCGTCGGCGCCCTGACGGCGCCCACCCGTCACGGCAGAGCCAGTTCGAACCAGACGGTCTTGCCCAGCGAGCCGTGCCGTGTCCCCCACCGCCGGGACGCCCCCGCCACCAGTTGCAGACCCCGGCCGCCCTCGTCGTCCTCGGCCGCCACCCGCTCGCGCGGCGGGTCCGGCAGCGGGTCCGACACCTCCACCAGAAGCGAGTTGCCGCGCATCATGCGCACCCCGATCGGGCCGTGCGCGTACCGCAGCGAGTTCGTGACCAGCTCGCTGACGAGCAGCACGGTGACGTCGGTCAACGACGCCAGGCCCCAGGACACCAGGGTGTCGCGTACCCGGCGGCGTGCCAGCCGTACCGCGCTGGCCTCGGCGGGGAAGGTCCAGGCAGCCGTGGAGCCGGCCGGCAGGCCACCGAGACGGGCCATCAGCAGCGCCACGTCGTCCGGCTCGCGGTCGGGGTCCATGGTCGCCAGCAGGTCGTCGCAGGCGTCCTCCAGGGAGCCCATCCGGCGGCACAGCGTCTCGCGCAGCCGCTCGATGCCCTGGCCGATGTCCTTGCCGCGGGACTCGACCAGCCCGTCGGTGTAGAGCACCAGGACCGCGCCGTCGGGCACGTCCAGCACGGTGGTCTCGAAGCGGACCCCGCCGACGCCGAGCGGCACCCCGGTGGGCAGGTCCAGCAGCCGGGCGTAGCAGCGGTCCGGGGCGTCCTGGTGCTCCACCAGCACCGGCGGCAGGTGGCCGGCCTGGGCGATGGCGCAACGCCGGGTGGAGGGGTCGTAGACGGCGTACACCACGGTGGCCATCCAGCCCTCGGTCCGGCCCTGGGCGAGGTCGTCGCCCAGGCCGTCGACCCGGCGCAGCAGCTCGTCGGGGGGCATGTCGAGGCCGGCGAGGGTACGGACCGCGGTGCGCAGCCGGCCCATGGTGGCGGCGGCGCCCAGGCCGTGGCCCATCACGTCGCCGACGACGAAGGCGAGCCGGCCGCCGCCCAGCGGGATGACGTCGAACCAGTCGCCGCCGACCTCCGCGCCGCTGCTGCCGGGCACGTAGCGGTAGGCGATGCCGACGCCCGGCGGCTCGGGGACGGTACGCGGCAGGAGGCTGCGCTGGAGGGTCAGGGCGCCCTCGCGTTCGCGGACGTACAGCCGCGCGTTGTCCAGGGCGGTGCCGGCCCGGTCGGCGAGTTCCACGCCGAGGGCGAGGTCGTCGTGATCGAACGGCTCGCGGCCGCGGCCCCGGGCGACCACCAGCAGCCCGAGCACCACCCCGCGGGCCCGCAGCGGCAGCACCAGCATCGAGGTGACGCCCAACGCCAGGGCGGCGTGCACCTTGGGGTCGTCGGGGTAGGTGGTGGCGCGGATCTGCTCCTCGCTGTCGAGCAGCCGCGGCTCGCCGCCGGCCAGCACCGTGCCGAAGACGGACTGCCGGGTGAAGCCGATCGACTGGCCGCGGCGCAGCATCCGTTCGACCTTCGGGGTCCAGTGCACGGCGCCGACGCCGAGTTGGCGCAGCTGCTGGCTCTCCCGGAAGCCGCCGGTCGGCAGGTCGCCGCCGCCGGGCACCTGCGCGTGCAGGACCACCCCGGAGTAGTCGCCGAAGGTGGGCACCAGCGCTTCGGCGATGGTCTCGGAGACCCGGCGGACATCGAGCACGTCGGCGATCCGCGAGCCGACGTCGTTGAGCAGAGCGAGCCGGCGGTGGGCCCGTTCGGCGCGCTCGGCGGCCCGGACCCGCTCGGTGACGTCGATGACGATGGCGCTGATACCCAGGATCCGCCCGGCCCGGTCGACCAGCCGGTGGTATGACAGCGAGCGGTGGCCGCGGCCGCCCGGGGTGGGCGCCACCACGTCGATCACCGGCCGGCCGGTCTCCAGGACGCGGCGTTGCAGCGCGGCCAGTTCGTGGGCGATCGGGGCGTCGAGGATCTCCTCGACGCTACGGCCGAGGTGGTCGGCCGGCGGCATGCCGTTCATGGCGGCGAGCGCGTCGTTGACCCGTACGTAGCGCAGGTTGCGGTCGAGGATCGCCACTCCCAGCGGGGAGGAGCCGAACAGGGAGTCCAGGGCGGCGAGGTCGTGCTCCAGGGTGCGCAGCCGGCCGGTCTCCACCAAGGCGGCGAGTACGAACGGGCGGCCGTCGCCGTCGACGAGCAGGCTGGCGCGGGTATCGACCTGCACGGTGTGGCCGTCGCGGTGGCGCAGCGAGAGACTGCCGTTCCAGCTGCCGGTGCGCAGCAGCTCGCGGAGGATCTGCTCGGGCCGGCCGTCGCCGGATCCGGCCGGGAAACGGGGGTGCCGGGGCCCGGGGCGGGGCGGCCCGGCGCCGAGGGGAGCATCCGCGGTGCCCGCCTCGTCCGCCTCGTCCGCGGCGTCCGCGGCGGCGGGGAGCGGCTCGGGCGGCCCGAAGAGGCCGCTCACCCTGCGGCCGACGATGTGCTCGCCCGCCCAGCCCAGGACCTCCTCCGCCAGCGGGCTCCACAGCAGCACCCGGCCAGTGGTGTCCAGCATCACGACGGCCACCCGCAGGGTTTCCAGCAGGGTGCCGGAGGCACGTGGCCCACCGAAACCACCCGGCACCTGGCCCGGGGGCGGTGGCGGAGGTTCGGGTCGGGAGGCACGGCCGGGCGACGCCTCGGGGTCGTCGCCGCTGGCGCTCATCCGTTGCACCCCCGACCGGGTCGGGCCGGGCGTGCGCGCACCCGACCGCCAAGAGAGGTTTTCCCCTCTTACCCGATATTGCCCCTTTCCGCGTAGGCGTGCGCGGAGAGAGCCGTCACGCCTCGGCCGCGCGGGGCACGACCTGCTCGATCACATACACCTGCGGCGGGGCCGACGGGGCGGCGGGGGAGGTCAGCGCCTCGGCGACCCGCTCGGCCTCCGAGCGCGTCGCATACCGCCCGACCCGGTAGCGGTTGCCGCCCTCGTCCTGCCGTATGAGGACCCAACCGAACTCCGACGTCACTACGCCGCCCCCTCCTTCGCGCCTCGACCACCGCATCCGGGCCGGTCCCGTGCCAAGGTCTGCCGTGTGGAATCGGCGGTGCGCATATGCCCGACCCTACGCCCGAGGTTCACCGGGCGGGTACGGAATAACACGAAGAGGTACCGATTCGGCCACCCGTTCGACCAGAAGTTGACGCTCCGTCAACGGTACGGCAGGGCAAGGCGGTTCGACGCGGGATGACGCGGGACGACGCGGGCTCAGCGTACGGGCAGGTGGTAGACGGCCCGGTAGCGCTCCGCCGGGATCACCACGTCGGCGATCTCCACCGGCCGCCCCGACGCGTAGTACGTGCGGCGGATCTCGATCACGATGTGCCCGGGCACGCCGCCCAGCGCGGAGGTCTCCTCGGCCAGGCCCGGCCGCGCGCCGACCTCCTCGGCCATGTGATCGACCAGCACGTCGATCGCCGCCATCCGGGCCACCACGCCCTGCCCGCCGACCGGCCCCTCCTCCGGGAGCAGCACCGGAGTGCGGGCGGTGAACGCCAGCGGCTCCCACGAGGTGGAGAGCATCGACGGCTCGCCCTCGGTGCGGAACAGGTAGCGGGTGCGCATCACCCGGTCGCCGACCTGGATGCCCAGCCGCTCGGCGACGTCGACGGACGCCGAGTCCTGCACGCTGCGGGACTCCCAGGTGCCCTTGCTCGCCTCGTCGGCCTGTTCCTGGCGGTAGGTGTTCGAGGCGCCGGTGGGCCGGAAACCGCTGCGGATGATCCCGCGTCGCTCGGGCCGCTCGCGCACGTAGGTGCCGGAGCCCGAGCGCCCCTCCACGTAGCCCTCCGCCATCAGCACCTTGCGCGCCTCCAGGGCCACGGTGTCCGAGACGCCGTAGTCGCTGCGGATACGGGCCTGCGAGGGCAGGCGGGCGTGCGGCGGCAGCGTGCCGTCGAGGATCTTGCGCCGCAGATCCCCGGCAACGCGAAGATAGGCGGGCTGCTCACCGAAGGCCACGTGCCCCTCCCAGGGGTTGACTGTGTGCGACAGCTTGGCAACCCTCGGTGCACAACCGCAAGTTCTCCCCTGCACATCACCCACCGTGTGGTAGCCGGATCGGAGCCCGTACGGTGCCCGTACGATGGCCCCGCCGGGCTCCCGCCGGGCTCGCGCCGGGGCCCGTAAAAGCCGCCCCCCGCGCGACCGGTCGGCGGCGGATCAGACGCCCACCCCCGAGTCGCCGCCGTCGTCGGAGGACCCGTCGTCGGAACCGCCGTCGTCCGACCCGCCGCCGCCCTGCACCGATCCGGTCACCTTGGCGTCGGCGCTGCCGAAGAAGCAGGCCACCGAGTGGTCGCCGGTCTTCCACAGCGACTTCTGCGGCCCGAAGAAGTACGGCGTCATGCCGCTCTTGAGCGACCCGCCGTCCAGGTACTGGCCGGCCTGCTTGCCGCAGGTCGACTGGGCCTGCCTGGTGATCTCGTCGACACCGGGGTAGGACCCGCTCGTGCTCGGGTCGAGGGAGTAGGTGTAGAACGCCTCGGCGTCATGCGCCTTGTCGCAGTCGACCACGTTCACCGTGCGGGACACCTTCGCGCCCCGCTTGAACTCCTTGAGCGAGTGCCCGACCGTGTTGAAGCACTGGCCGGCCTTGAGGTTCTGGACCTTGGTGTTGCCGCCGTCGTCCAGCACGCCGAGCGCGGCGAGCGTGATCAGCAGCGCCGTCATCAGGGTGGTGATCGAGTTGATCGTGATGCCCGCGATGGCCAGGCCGCGCCCGCGCTGCCCCTGCCGCTTGCCCTGCTTCAGCCCGCCGATGCCCAGGCCCAGGCCGAGCAGCGGGACGCAGCTGAAAGAGGTCACCAGCGAGGCGATGGACAGCCCGTTGGTGGTGCGGTTGGCCGCGTACCAGCCCTGCTGCGGTCCCGGATACGGGTTGTACTGCCCCGGCATCCCGGGCCCGCCGGGGGCCGCGTACGGATTCGGGTTCGGCTGCTGGTAGGGCCCGGGGCCCGCGCCGTAGGGCGGCCGGCCGTCGCCGCCGTACGGCGAGGGCTGCGCGTACGACGTCTGCGGATAGCCG
>NZ_JACEGK010000332.1:0-8807 GCF_056859195.1 Streptomyces sp. NH27 | reverse complement strand
GTCCAACGCCAGTGGGGCGTTCAGTGACCACCGCGACGCCAGGGAGGCGGGGCGGGCGAAGCTCCCTGCAAGCGACCTCCTCTCGGGCGGCCCGGTCGGAGAGGCGGCGGCCACGCTGTTGGGGGTGCTGCGGCCCGAACCTCGCCTGCGCCTCGGCACATTGAGGCCCTTGCCCTCGCCCCCCTGGTCTCCACCTGGCTGGAGCGCGGCTACGGCCGACGCGACCTGGCCGAAGCCCTGCTACCGGGCCTCCCCGTCCCCCTCCACTCGGCCGCCGCCCTCGTGCGCGACCGCCTGACCCGCAAACTCCCACCGCCGCCCGAACCAAGCGCCCCGGCGAAGCCGAACTGGTGCGAGTGCGGCTCGTGCTCCCGGCCGATCCCGCACGAAGGGATCTGCCGTAGCTGCGCGGGCCTGGCAGACCGCAGCGACGACACGACGGCCCGCGCGAGCGTCGCCGCGCGCGGCCGGGCCAGGGTCCGCGCCGCCCTCCAGACCGACCCCGGTCGGCTCCTTCCCGCCAGAGCGGTGTGAACGGATGAAGTCTGGGTGCAGGGTCCATGAGGTTGGACTGGATCACGACACGGTTGTCGATCGTCGACGTAGCCGACGAACTGCTTGGCGGTGCGCACCGCGGCCACCAACGCGCGCGGCGCGGTGACCCAGGCCATGCCGCGTTCGCGCACTCATCGGGTCACAGGGGCAGATCGTCCGGCAGGAGGCGGAAGCACTTGTGCCGTCCCAGCGGACGCACGGCGCGGAAGTCGCGACGGTCGAGGGTGAGTACGGCGTCGGTGTCGTAGTCCGCGGCGAGAGCGACGTTCACGGCGGCGGCGAGGTCGAGGTCGAGATCGAGGCCGCGGTACCTGGCGCGCACCGACTGCGCGGCCGCAAGGTGCGTCGCGGTGATTTCCGGTACGACGATCCGACTCGCTCGCATCCATCGCCGGATGTCGTCGACCGCGCTCACCGCCGCCTCTCGTCCCAGCTCACGAGTGGCCACATGGTCGATCTCGGCCAGCAGCAGCGGCGACATCACGAGGAGACCGGCGGCCATGAGCGCCTCGTTGGAGCCGTGGTGGTCCGGGTGCGCCGAGTCGAGGGCGGCCAGGAGACCGGAGGTGTCTGCGACGACGATGATCACGCGTCGTCCTTCGCCCTGGTCCCACGGAGTCCGGCGTCGGCAACCGCGTTGCGCACGTCCGCCGTGGTCGGCGTGCGGCCGGAGCCTTCGAAGGTGCGCGAGAACAGGGGCTCGTCCCACACGCGGTTCGCCATGGCGGCAAGGTGAATGCCCTGGCGGATGATCTCGGCCTCGCTGATCCCACGTCTGGCGGCGGCCTCCTTGATGATGGCGAGATCTTCCGGGTCGGCGTAGACGTTGGTCCGCTTCATCGACATGTACCAACGGTAGTCCATGTACCAGACGTGGTGCACGTGCACGTGATCACTGCCTCTGCCGCCTGTCCGGCGAGAGCCGGCGGTACGGGTCGGGTCAGGAGTCCGGTGCTGTGACCCAAGTCTCATTGAGGGCGTGCAGCAGACGGGACCGCTGCCGCGTCGGGGAGGGGTGACGGGATGCACACCCTTCGAACAGGAACTGGTGAACGCCATGAACGACTTCGTCAACAGCGCCGAGGCGCCGCACTTCGACACTGCCGCCATCGCACGCGGGGCCCGTCGCAAGCGGGCCACGGTCATCGCCGGTATCGCCACCGCCCTCATCCTGGCCGGGGCCGGCGCCGCCCTGGCGGCCGGCGGCTCGCACACCTCGCGGCCGGCCGTCACGGCAGCCCACAAGCCCACCGCGAACAGGAACGTCACCACCGTGCAGTACGGCGACATCCCGATCGAGCTGGCCGGTTTCAACCTGGACATTGTCAAGCCCGAACTGGTGGACAAGGCTCAACTCAAGATCGGCACCGTCACCAAGGCGTCGCCCAGCGGCTGCAAGCCCGACTCGATCATCGCGGTCTCCCCGCACGCCCCGACCGTCGTCCACAAGGGCGACACGGTCAATCTGACCATCTGCGCCGGCTGAACTGACGGAGCATCACAAAGGGTGGTGGCCCCGCCGAAACCGGGGCCACCACCCCTCATGCTACGGAGGTGCGTTCACCGTGGAACTCCTGGACGCACTGTCCGATGCTGCCGAGCTGGGGGCGAGGGAGGCGGTTCACCGGGCGGTCGTGTCGTGGCGGGCGACCGCCCGTATCAACGCGGACCCTGGGCAGGTCAGGGACGCTCTGCGTCCGCTCGCTGGCGTTGACCTCGGCCCGGTGGAAGTGCACGAGTGAGCCCGAAGAAAGGTAAGTGGCTGCCGCAGGTCCGACGCCCTCGCCGGGAAGTACCGCCCTTGTGAGGGTGGTGCTCAGCCGTTGAAGGCGGTCATGAGCCGCTCCGCGGCCTCGGTGAGGACCTTCCGCTGTTTGCAGAAGGTGAAGCGGACCTGGGTGCGGCCGGCGTCGGGGTGGTCGTAGAAGACGGAGTTGGGGACGGCGACGACGCCGGCGCGTTCGGGCAGGGCGCGGCAGAAGGTCAAGGCGTCGGTGTCGGGGGCGAGTTCGGCGATGTCGGTGGTGATGAAGTAGGTGCCCCGGGGGATGTACACCTCGAAGCCCGCGTCGGTCAGCCCTGCCGCCAGCAGGTCGCGTTTGGCCTGGAGGTCGTCGCGGATGGTGGTGAAGTACGCGTCGGGAAGGGCGAGGGCCTCGGCGGCGGCGTACTGGAAGGGCCCCGAGGCGACGTAGGTGAGGAACTGCTTCGTCGTCCGGACCGCGGCGACCAGCTCGCGCGACCCGGTGACCCAGGCCACTCCGTTTTCATACACTCATTCGCATGCCGTACAACAGGCCCACCAAGGGCGCCCCCAGCACCACGGTCGCCGGTGAGCCGGCGGCGATCTACTGCCGCATATCCCAGGCCGAAGACGACGATCAGACGGGTGTCGACCGGCAGGAGCGGATCTGCCGTGAGATCGCCGAGCGCCGTGGGTTCGTCATCAACCCTGCCCACGTCTTCGTGGACAACAGCCGCTCGGCCTGGAGCCGCAAGCGGAAGCGCCCCGGCTGGGACCGCCTGCTGGAGGAGGCCCGAGAGCGCGGCTTCCGACACATCATCGCCTACCATCCCGATCGGCTCATGCGGCAGCCCCGCGACCTGGAGGAGCTGCTTCAGGTCTCAGACGATCACGCGATCACCCTCCACGGGGAGGCGAACCGGCGGGACCTGTCCGACCCCGACGACCGGTTCATCCTCCGGATCGAAGTCGCGCACGCCTGCCGGTCGTCGGACGACACCTCGCGGCGTTTGAAGTCCGCGATGCAGGACCGGGCGAGGGAAGGCAAGCCGCAGGGCGGCGTCCGGCGCTTCGGTTACGCGAAAGGCGGGATGACGATCGTCGACGAGGAGGCCGAGATCGTCCGCGAGGTCTTCGACCGCTACCTCAAGGGCGAGGGCGCGGCTCCACTCGCGAAGGACCTCCACCGGCGAGGCGTCCGGACAGCCGGCGGCAAGGCGTGGAGCGCCGGAACGGTGCGCGGCCTGCTCGACTCCCGGCATGTCGCCGGCATCCGCATGCACCAGGGTGAGGAGGTCGGCCCCGGCACCTGGCCCGCGATCATCGACGCGGGAGTCTGGGCCGAGGTGAGGGCGCGGCGCGAGTTCCGGTCGGCAGCCCACAAGGAGGCGCTCAGCAAGCCCCGGCAGCGGTACTACCTCCTGCGCGGTCTGGTGATGTGCGGGCGTTGCGGCACCCTGATGTCGGGTACGGCCAAGACGGCGGGACCCGCGTACCAGTGCAATCGGCGCGGGCGGAACGACGAGAAGAAGTGCTCCCGGGCGATCGTGGCCCCCACGCTGGAGGACTTCGTCACCGACGCCGCCGTCAAGCTGCTCAGCGAGCTCCGGGTGGACGGCCGACTCGCGAGCAGCAACCTCGCCGAGGGCGTGGCCGAGGAGGTGGAGGACGACCAGCGACAGCTCGCCGAGCTGAACGACATGTGGACGGCGAAGGAGCTGTCCACGGGGGAGTACCGGAAGATGCGCAAGGAGATCACCGACCGCATCGCCAAGGCCCAGCGCAAGGTGGTCATCCGTCCGATGGTTCTCCTGGACGGCCTGACGGGCGCTGGCGCGCGGGCGGCGTGGGACGCCGAGGAGATGACGGACGAGCGCCGCAACGCGGTGCTGCGGTTCCTCTTCTCCGGCGTCGTCATCGACGAACCGAAGAAGCTCGGCCGCTACATGGACTGGGGCCGGATCCGCATCGACCAGAACCCGCTGTAGCGGTGACGAAGGGCATGGGTGCCGATAGCAAAGGCTCGCGGCAGTCCGGTGTTGTTCGATTTCTGGATGGTCAGAAGATGTTGGCGAACCGCTGATGGGCGAGGCCCTCCAGGACCGTACGCACCCATGGGCTGCGCGCGGCTGGCAGCCGGACCAAGGTGTGCCGGAACGTCTCCCGGTCGGCCCAGAGGGGCCTGTTGGGGTATGGCGGGAGGGGATCGTCACGTAGAACATCGCGGGGTATGCGGCCCGAGACGGGGACGGGTAGATAGGGCTGGGGAAGCGTCATCCACAGCCACACCCCCAGTGGCAGGGGCACCGTGTGCGCCGGGGCGGCCGGGGCGGCCGGAGTCCACGTCCTACCCGTGAGAGGATGGATCGGAACGAGCAGGATGTCCGCGTCTGCTGCTGGGTAGGGCTGTCCGGGTCCGGCGAGGACAGCGCGGCGTTCAGGCCGTTCCTGGGGCAGCAGAACATCGAGGGCGTGCTGGAACACGTCCGAGATCAGGCCGTTGGGGACCTTGACCGGCTGCCCTTCGGAGGCCGCCAGCAGGTGGGCAAGCGCGTGGCCGGCTGCTGCCTCCCATCGCGGGCTCCACGACCAGTAGTGGTTCGCGCCGAGCTGTGAGCCTCCCCATGTACCGATCGGCTCGAACGGTGGTATTGCCTCCCCTACCTCCAGCAACTCCTCCCAGGACAGCGGTGTCCCATCGGCGTCCCCGACGGAAAGGCTGCGCACGGCGCCGGGAGCGAGCCACACCGCCTGCCAGAGCGAGCAGTCGTCGATCCTGGTCGCCACGGCCGAGCCGCACGTCAGACACGCCATATTGGGGCCGTCGGCTCCGTCGAGACCGCAGCAGGCACCGCCGCTCTTCTCGGGTATGAGCCTCGTACCGCGGATATCTCCGGGCGCGATCACAACGGCGCCGGGTGCGCCGTCGGACAACGCATAGACCGGCGCGTAGATACCGCGGGCCTCAGCTTCGGCCGGGTCGATCTCGTCCCACCGTCGCCATGTCGGACCCCAGGGTTCCGGGTCCACCGAGAATGTTCCTGCCTCCATGAGGACCGGCATCTGGGTCCCGTTCCCGTATTTCTGATGGGCGTGGACCGGAAGAGAGATCCGCGACAGCGGGACGGTCAATTTGGCATCACACGTCGCACAGACGAAAACGAACAAGTGCCCTCCGCGTGGGAAACAGCCTTATCGTCCCACCTTCCAGGCGGTTGGCCAACGTGTTCCGGCAGATCAGCGGGCTTCACCAGGACGTGCCTACGCCGGATGCATCATGGCTGTGGCGATCTCCCGCACGCGGTCGAGTGTGATCCCGGTGCGCTGTTCGACAGCGAGGGGGTGGTCGGTGGGCTCCAACTCGATGAAGGGGCGGTTGCCAACCGGTCGGGTGTGAGCGTTCGTCTTCAGGTTGGTGGTGCTCTCCGGGTAGAGGGCGAGTTCGGTGCTGAGCCAGCCGAAGTACGGCTTCTCGGCTTCGCGCCCTGGGGTGTTCCACACCTCGAGGGCGCGGGTGAAGTTGTCCTTGCTCAGGGAGACCCAGACGCCCCACGAGAAGACGTCCTCGCTGCCGATCACGGGTATCTCGATCAGGCCCCTGATGAAGAAGTGCTGGCCCTTGATCACGCACTGGTCGGACGACAGCATGCTGTCCGGATCGGTCTCGAAGCCAGGGTCCCAGACATCGGGAGCCATGGTCGAGTAGCTCATGGGGAGCTGAGCGTGGCGGTCGCCGCAGTGCAGGTGAAGCCGAGATCGTCAGACATGGCGTGAGCGTAGCGACCACTCAGCACCTCGACGCCACCGTGCGTTGACGTTGGCATCAGGCCGGCTTCAGCTGTCGGCGGCCGGTGCGAAGATCCCCAAAACACAAAGCGAGGAGATCACATGGGCACCTGGGACATCGGCCCCTTCGACAACGACACCGCTGCCGACTTCGCCGGCGACCTGGACGCGGCAGTCGTGGAAGAACGCGACTCCATGATTCGCAGAGCCCTCAAAGGCGCCGCCGATGCAACGGACTTCCTGGAGACGCCTGACGCCGAGAGAGCCGTTGCCGCGGCAGCCCTGGTTGTCGCCCAACATCCTGACGGCGTACCCGCGTGTTCGAACTACGGTCCGTCGGAGCCGCTGCCGGAGTTCCCTGCGGACCTCCGGACGCTCGCTGTCGAAGCCTTGGATCAGGTGGTCGCTGAGTTGTCCGAACTCGCCGAGCTATGGGACGACGTTGCGGAGGGACGGAGATGGCGCCAGGACATCACCCGCCTCCGTGATGTCCTCGACCCTCCGACCCCGCCACAAGACGAACCTCTCTTCGGGATCTGACCGGCGGCGCGCGTGCACGGACCATGGAACCAGAGCTGTGACCATCTCACGCTCCGGATTGGATTCTGCAAAGGGTGCACACTGGGCAATCCGTTGGGGACGCCGATCCCCTCTGGATACGCTCCGAGCCATGAGCGGACCCGTGTTGGTGATCGAACTGGCCGAAGCCCCTTCGCGATCGGCAATCCACCGAGTCCGCGAGTTCCTGGTTCGCTCCTCGGCGCGTCTTGAGGAGAGGCGGGTCGGCGAGTATGACGTTCAGATCGACGCGGAGAGCCTCGGTATCACGGATACCTGGGGAGAAGACGGACGTCGCCCCGTCCTGGTCTCCCTCATGGGGCCCGGTATCGGCGACGAGACCATCTTCGAGTCCGAGCATGCCGACGAGGTCGATCAGGAAGCCCTGATCGGCTTCGCCCCGACCCACGCCGTCGATGTCGTTGCGTTCTGCAACAGCCCCGTCGACCACGTCGTGACGGCTCTGCTGACCGCTGCCGTCATGGACTTGATCGGTGGTATCGCCAACGTCGAACTACGGGCGGACCAGGGGCCGATCGTGGCCGGCCTTCCGGGGATCCTGGCCAGGATGACTGATCCGTGGCCAGCCGTGTACGGCTCAGCAGAATTCCTCAGAGCCTGGGTACGACAGCCCGGCTTCCGACTCCTGAAGTAGCCGTATCAGGTGGTTACTTGGACCCTGACGTGGTTGCGGCCGACGGCTTCTATCACGGGTTTCCGGTCTCACCGAATTCGTGATCGCGTGGGACTGTCGGGCCCAACGCGAGCCCCTGCAGGGTTTCCCGTGATGAACAGCCCTGTCCGATGCCGCGTGAAGGAGCCTGGAACCGATGCGAGAGACGGCGGAATCATGGAGAGGCCGGACCGAGGGCATGGCGTCCCGGTCCGCTCTATAGCCCGGAAAGTACCGTCAGGCAAAACGCGTTTTCTGCGGATCATTGTTGTCATCCGCTGCTCGGAGGGCGCCAGACCTTCGACCGACGCCCGCCCGGCCCAGTGGTGTTGGAGCACCGCTCGCCGGAGCGCACGACGACCGCCCGCCCGCTCTACCCCACGGCGCCCGACCTGCCAGCAGCGCCGATCCGAGGACGCCCATGCCCGAACCCCAACCACGGCCTGCCACAGTCCGGTCCGCCCCGGCGCGACGCGATCCGGATGCGGACGATGCCCGCGAGGCCGCGCTGGAGCGCGTCTGCGCCGGCTTCGTCACGACGATCAGCCCGCGCAGTGCCGCCCGGCTCGCCGACCTGCTCTCCACCACGACCTACGTCAAGGCCGCCTGACTGGTACCGAACATTGGAACGGCCCCCGGTGTTGGAGCACCGAGGGCCGTGAGGACTCCCGGACGACCGCCCATAAACGATCTACCCAGCAACCGCCGGCCTGCCAGCCGATGCGGAGCCGAGCAAAGGAAGCGCTGTGCACCAGCCTATGTCCCTACCGTCGCGTGCGGCGCCTTCGCGGCAACCGTGCTCACGGCGGCAACGCCCGCTGCTCCCGGACAAGCGGCACGCCTTGGGGCCGACAGACAACGCCACCCGTCATCGGAACCATCACGGTCACGCCGGTGACCAGGGTTACCTGTCGGCTCGCCGCGACGTTTCCAGCCGGCCCGGCAGGCTGCCGAGTGCGGGGTCCCAATATTTGATGCGTGATCAATTGCTCTCGCGAGCAGGTCGATTGGGCCTGCTTTGCGTGGTACGTTCTGTCACCGACGAACTTAATAGGGTGACCCCGGCAGCGCGCCAACGCTCCGGGGTCCGGCACAAGGAGACCGAACTCCTCATGCAGATTCATCGTAGCCGCCATGCGCGCGGCTTCACGGTCCTGCCCAACACGCTGCTCCAGGACCGGCGGCTGTCCTACACCGCCCGCGGCCTGCTCGCCGACCTCCTCTCCCGGCCCGACGGCTGGTCCGAGGACGGCCGACGGATGGCCGACACCAGCCCGCAGGGCCGCCTCACCGTCGCCAAGGCCCTACGCGAGCTGGCCGCCGCCGGCTACTACCGCGTGGACAAGGTCCGGCGGGCCGACGGGACCTTCGTCAGCGAAACCCACGTCTACGACACCCCGCAGGTGGGACCGGGTGCCGTACGTCCGGGCGCCGGTCGACGAACCGACGGTGATCGTGACGCCCACCCCGTAAAGGACCGTGGGAAAGAAC
>NZ_JACEGK010000331.1:0-8839 GCF_056859195.1 Streptomyces sp. NH27 | reverse complement strand
GTATCCGCCCTCGCTCGTGGCCGGGCGGCCGATAGCGCTGGGCTCGGTGGCGACCATGGCGGACGGCATCATGGTCGGCCGGCCGGGGGACGTGCCGTTCGCGCTGGTCAAGGAGTTGGTCGACGACGTGGTGACGGTCTCCGAGGACGCCCTGTCGTCGGCGTTGTTGCTCTGCCTGGAGCGGGCGAAGCTGGTGGTGGAGCCGGCCGGGGCCAGTTCGGTGGCGGCGTTGCTGGCGTCGCCGCGGTCGTTCGAGGGCCCGGTGGTGGCGGTGCTGTCGGGCGGGAACGTGGACCCGTTGCTGATGCAGCGCATCCTGCGGCACGGCATGTCGGCGGCGGGCCGCTACCTGTCGCTGCGGCTGCGGCTCACCGACCGCCCGGGCGCGTTGGCCGGGCTGCTGGCCACGCTGTCGGCGGCCGATGCCAACGTGCTCGACATCAGCCACATGCGCACCGATCCGCGGCTCGGGCTCACCGAGGCCGAGGTCGAGGTGCACCTGGAGACGAAGGGGCCCGAGCACCGCGCGGCGGTCGCGACGGCCCTGGAGGACGCCGGCTACCGGGTGATCGCCTGAGCGGGTCCCGCGACTCCGACAAAATCAGTTGACGCGATAGATCGCGTCTGGCATGCTCGCGAACCATCGCGAAGAAGCCCTTCGACCGATGAGTTCCGGTCGGCGCACCGGTCGAACGGGCACGGGACGGCGGGCCCGGCCGCGGACACACGGCCGCCGCGCACCTTGACACGCGCACCCTGCGTACGCACACGCACAGTTGACCGACGGGAGAGAAAGACATGGCGGGCGCCATCTACGCCGAGGGTCTGGTCAAGACCTTCGGAGACGTCAGGGCACTGGGGGGAGTGGATCTCGACGTGCCGGAAGGCACCGTCCTCGGCCTGCTCGGCCCCAACGGCGCGGGGAAGACCACCGCCGTCCGTGTGCTGACCACGCTGCTGCGCCCCGACAGCGGCACAGCCGTCGTCGCGGGCATCGACGTGCTCAAGCACCCCAACGAGGTCCGCCGGCACATCGGGCTGTCCGGCCAGTTCGCGGCCGTCGACGAGTACCTCACCGGCCGCGAGAACCTGCAGATGGTCGCGCAGCTCTACCAGCTCGACGCGAAGCGGGCCAAGGCGCGCGCCGACGAACTGCTGGAGCGGTTCAACCTCGCCGACGCCGCCAACCGCGTCTCCAAGACCTACTCCGGCGGCATGCGGCGCCGGCTCGACCTGGCCGCCGCCCTCGTGGTCAGCCCGCCGGTGATGTTCATGGACGAGCCCACCACCGGGCTCGACCCGCGCAACCGGCAGCAGTTGTGGGAGGTCATCCAGGAACTGGTGGCCGGCGGCACCACCTTGCTGCTGACCACGCAGTACCTGGAGGAGGCCGACCACCTCGCGCACGACATCTGCGTCATCGACCACGGCCTGGTGATTGCCCGCGGCACCTCCGACCAGCTCAAGGCACAGACCGGCGGCGAGCGGATCGAGGTCGTCGCCCACGACCAGGGCCGGATCGAGGACACCGTGGCCATCCTGGTCCGGCACGGCAAGGGCGGCCGGGACGCCGTCACCGTCGAGCGGCACACCCGCATGGTCACCGTGCCGGTCACCGGCGGCGCCAAGCTGCTGGCCGAGGTGATCCGCGACCTCGACGCCGAGAGCATCGAGATCGACGACATCGGGCTGCGCCGCCCCACGCTCGACGACGTGTTCCTCTCGCTCACCGGGCACACCGCCGAGGAATCCGAGGCCCAGGCCGCGCAGGCCGCCGAACGCTCCGGCTCCGGCTCCGGCTCCGGTTCCGGTTCCGGTTCCGGCTCCGGTGACGACCCGCAGGCCGCTTCGGCGAAGGAGACCGCGAAATGAGCGCCGTCACCGGCACCCCCGAGACCCCGCACACCACCCTCGCGCCGACCCCGCGCGGCGGCCCGCTCGGCTCCCTGCACGACTCCCTGGTCGTCGCCAAGCGCAACCTGCTGCGGATGATGCGCATCCCCGAGGTCGTCATCTTCGGCCTGTTCCAGCCGATCATGTTCGTGGTGCTGTTCAGCTACGTCTTCGGCGGCTCGGTCGCCGTCGGCGGGTCGTCCAGCGCCTCGGACTACCGCAACTTCCTGATGGCGGGCATCTTCGCGCAGACCGTCACCTTCGCCACCGCCGGCGCCGGCGCGGGCATCGCCGACGACATGCACAAGGGCCTGATCGACCGGTTCCGCTCGCTGCCGATGTCCCGCGGCGCGGTGCTCACCGGCCGTACCCTCGCCGACCTGGTACAGACGACGCTGACCGTCGTCGTACTCGCCTGCGTCGGACTGCTGGTCGGCTGGCGCATCCACAACGGCGTGCCGAAGATGCTCGGCGCCTTCGCGCTCCTGTTGCTGCTCGGCTACGCCTTCTCCTGGATCGGCGCGCTGATCGGCCTGTCGGTGCGCACCCCCGAGGCGGCCACCTCCGGCGGCCTGGTCTGGCTCTTCCCGGTCACCTTCGTGTCCAACGCGGTCGTCTCCCCGGAGAACATGACGCCGTGGCTGCGGCACATCGCCGAGTGGAACCCGTTCAGCGCCACCGTCCAGGCGTGCCGCACGCTCTTCGGCAACCCGGGCGTGGTGAAGTCGTCGGCCTGGCCGATGGAGCACCCGGTGTGGGCCTCGCTGGCCTGGTCGGTGGTCATCGTGGCGATCTTCCGCACCCTCGCGGTGCGCAAGTACCGCTCCGCGGCCGTCTAGAACTAGCGCCCCTCCCGGCAAGGTTTGCCCCGCTCGCCGCCCTGGCACGCGCGCCCGCACCCGGGGCCGTATCCGGGCCGGTACTCGGGCCGTACCGCACGCAGCCCCGGCCGTCATCCGACGGCCGGGGCTGCGTCATGCGTGCCGCGAGGGCGGCGCCGCGCGGAGGGCTCAGCCCTGGTACGGCTTCACGTCGAGGACCTGCACCGACGCCGTCTTGCCGTTCGGCAGCTCGTACGTGGCGTCCTCGCCCTTGCGCTTGCCGGCCACCCCCCGGCCGAGCGGCGACTGCGGCGAGTACGTGTCGAGGTCGCTGCCGACGCCCTCGCGCGAGCCGAGCAGGAACATCAGCGTGTCGTCCGGGTCGCCGTCGAACGCGATGGTCACGACCATGCCGGGCGCCACCACCCCGTCGTCCGCCGGCGCCTCGCCGACCTTCGCGGTCTCCAGGATCTGGTTGAGCTGCCGGATGCGCAGCTCCAGCTTGCCCTGGTCCTCACGCGCCGCGTGGTAGCCGGCGTTCTCCTTGAGATCGCCTTCCTGACGGGCTTCCTCGATCTTGGCGACGATCTCGGCGCGGGCCGGACCAGACAGATGCTCCAGCTCGGCCCTGAGCTGGTCGTACGCCGCCTGGGTGAGCCAGGTGACGTTGTCGCTGGTCTGGGTCACAGGTGCTCCTCGTCGGTACTGTCATGCGGTGTGCGTATGCGCGTCCCTTGCCGGTGAACAAGTGCATTGCCAGCCGGTGCCGGGACGAAACCACGAGCCTAACAATTCCTGACCGGAGAGGTTGCCCGGTCCCGCTGGTCCGCGGCCACCGGTCGCCCGGCGGATGCCTCCCGGTGTGCCTCTGGGTATGCCGCTCGTCGCGCGCGGTCCACGGCCCGCCGGTCGCGGCATGCCGTCCACCACCGCCGGTCACCGCTCGTACGCGCGGCGCGTCGGGGCCGACATGTGCCGGCTGCCGCGGTCGGGTCCGGGGAGATATGCCCCACATGCGGTTACATCGTGCGCAGTGTTGCTACTGCGCGAAGGGCGGCAGCGTGCCGGAGAGCCCGACCCACGACCCGCTTCACCGCCCCCTGGGCGTGCCGAAGGAGCGCCTGCTGTTCGGCGGCGTGTACGGGACGGTGCTCGCCAGTTCACTCGCCTCCGCCCTCGACCACGACACCGGCCGGCCCAACCCCGGCTACGACGCGCTGTGGATTCTGGTGGCCGCGCTCACGGCGGCCGCGGCACACGGCTACGCGCACACCATCGCCCACTGGTCGGCCGGCGGGAAGAAGGCCACCACCGAGACGGTCCGGTCGATGGTGAACGAGTGGCCCCTGGTCGCCGCCGTGATCCCGACGATGCTCGCGCTCTTCGGCGCCTCGGCCGGGTGGTGGAGCGAGAACAGCGGCATCGACGTCGTCCTGATCATCAACACCGCGACCCTGTTCGGATGGGGGCTGTGGGCGGCCCGCGCGGCGGGTCAGGGCTGGGGGCCGTCCTGCCGGGTCGGCGGCGTGGACGTGCTGATCGGCCTGTTCATCGTGGGCGCGAACGTGCTGACCCACTGAGGCGGGGCCGGGCACTTGACCCGCGGAGCCGGCCGGACCCGCGTCGGCTGGTGCGGGAGGGGCGCTAGCTGTTCTTCGCGGACTGGCAGCTGACGAGTTCGCCGGTGGTGCCGAGGGCGGTGGTGCGCAAGGTCACGATCGTGTCGATGTCCTTGGCGTGTTGCGTGATCCGTACGTCCTTGCGGCCGACCTCGTTGTGGTCGGTGTCCTGGGAGCGGACCGTGCAGATCGCCACGGTGCCCGCGCCCTTGTGGACTTCCAGACGGATTTGCAGCGAGTGGTCCGAGACCGCCTTGAAGGAGACGACCTGCGCGCTGATCTTGCTCGCGGTCAGGGAGTGCCAGGCGAAATAGCCGATGGCGATCGCCAGGAGCGCGCCCAGGACGACCGCGGCCCTGCGCAGGGTGCGGTCCTTGCGCGCGTCCGCGTCGGTGCCGCCGCCGTACCGCCCCTCGGGCAGTGACGGTGTCGGGCCCGGCTGCACGGCCGTCATGATCGTCCTCCCGTCGGGGAACCGCGGAATTATTCGTCCCCGTCTCCCGTCACTATAGGGAGGTTCCCCCGGTGACTTCGGAGGGGGTTCGAGACTGTTGTGAATACCGGAGACCTTAAGGAAGCCAGCCTTGACCGATCAGCTTCGACTGATGGCCGTGCACGCCCACCCCGACGACGAGTCGAGCAAGGGTGCGGCCACCATGGCCAAGTACGTGTCAGAGGGGGTCGACGTGCTGGTGGCAACGTGCACCGGCGGCGAGCGCGGCTCCGTGCTCAACCCCAAACTCCAGGGCGACGCCTATATCGAGGAGCACATCCACGAGGTCCGGGCCAAGGAGATGGACGAGGCCCGGCAGATCCTCGGCGTCAAGCAGGCGTGGCTCGGCTACGTGGACTCCGGGTTGCCCGAGGGCGACCCGCTGCCGCCACTGCCCGAGGGCTGCTTCGGCCTGGAGGACGTGGACACCGCGGCCGGTGCGCTCGTGAAGCTCATCCGCGAGTTCCGGCCGCATGTCATCACCACCTACGACGAGAACGGCGGTTACCCGCACCCTGACCACATCATGACCCACAAGATCTCGGTGGTGGCGTTCGAGGCGGCGGGGGACCCCGAGCGCTACCCCGAGGCGGGCGAGCCCTGGACCCCGCTGAAGCTCTACTACAACCAGGGCTTCAACAAGGTCCGCACCCTCGCCCTGCACGAGGCGCTGCTCTCCCGCGGCCTGGAGTCCCCGTACGAGGACTGGATCAAGCGGTTCGACGAGTCCGACCGGCCCGAGCGCAACCTGACCACCCACGTGCCGTGCGGCGAGTTCTTCGAGATCCGCGACAAGGCACTGCTCGCGCACGCCACCCAGATCGACCCCGACGGCGGGTGGTTCCGGGTCCCGATGGACATCCAGCGCGAGGTCTGGCCCACCGAGGACTACGAACTCGCCCGCTCCCGGGTGGACGTCTCCCTCCCCGAGGACGACCTGTTCGCGGGCGTTCGCGGGGCCTGACCGACGGGGCCTTGCGGGCCTGAGCAACAATGGAGGGCGTGACTGACTACCACGCCCTCCACCAGCTTGTCCCGCTCGCCCAAGAGCTCGACAAGAACAAGGTGACCCCAGGGCTGCTCGGGTTCGTGGTCTTCGCCGTGATCGCGGTGGGCCTGTGGGCACTGATGAAGAACATGAACAAGCAGATGAAGAAGATCGACTTCGAGGAGAAGCCGACTTCCGACACCAAACCGAAAATCCCCGCGGCCCGGGAATAGCGGTTACGGCCTCTCGCCGCGGGGGTTGCGGTGCGCACCCCGGTGCCGCCCGGTGACCGGCTGAGCGCGCGGTTCCCCGCGCCCCTGGGTCGGTGGCCCTCCTGCCCCCAGCCACCCACCGGCAAATGGTCCCGGGACCGACGGACGAACCACTACGCCGGGACCGCCATCACCATGCGGGCAGACCTGGTCGGGGTCATGCCCAGCCGCCACGCGTCCCAGGGCGACCCGGGGACGATGGAACCGCGGGCGAGCAGGAGGATGTGGGCCTCGGCGTACTCCGTGAGATCGGGGTCCCGCTCCGGGAAGGGCTCGGCCAGCAGTGCCTGCAACTCCTCACGTGCCCGGGTGGTGCCGTCGGGCCCGGCCGGGTCCGGCGGAAGCAGCGGCAGCACCGTGGCCCGCAGGAAGACCGCCCAGTCGTGGCCGCGCCGGTCCCCGAGCCCGGCGAAGAGCTCGGCCGCCTCGTCCAGCAGCGTCAGCGCCTCCAGCAGCCGCCCGTTCCCCGCGTCGATCACCGCCAGCTCCACGCACGACCACGCCTCGCCGTGCTCCACCCCGATCCGCCGGAAGTCCTGCCGCGCGTCCTGGAGCAGCTGCCGGGCGAACCCGCTGTTGCGCAGGTTCCCGGTGCGGGCCGCCCGCTGGTCACGGGTCACCCGCGCGGAGTGGTGCCGGGCGCACGCCAGCCCGTACACGTCCCGCATCCGGGAGAACATGCTGCGCGCCCGCTCCAGGGTGCGCAGCGCCGCGTCGGTGTCGCCGCTCTCCTCCAGCGCGTGGCCGAGGTAGTACAGCGTCCACGCCTCGCCGCGGGCGTCCTCACTGGTCCGGTGCCGCTGCACCGCCTCGTCCAGATCGCGGGCGGCCTCCCGCGCCTCGCCGCGCATCAGCCGCGCGCGGGCCTGCTGGGTGAGCGTCCACGCGGTGCCGCGCGGGTCCCGGGCCAGCGCGTACGACCGCCCGGCCGCGCGCAGTTCCTCCTCGCCCTCCTCCAGCCGGCCCAACCGCAGGTAGACCTGCCCGAGTTGCAGGTGTGCCCACGCCTCGCCCTGCACGCTCTCGTTCTCCCGGTGCAGCGCCAGCGACTCCCGCAGCAGTGCGAGCGCCTGCCCGACCTGGCCCCTGTCGCGCAGCACCGCGGCGAGCGCGTGCAGCGTCCAGGCCCGGTCCTCCTCCAGCCCCGGCGCGGCCTGGATGTCGACGGCCTCGCGCAGCCGCAGCTCGGCCTCCCGCAGGTTGCCCTGGTGATGCAGGGTGATGCCGAGGCTGTCCAGGGCGCGGGCGGCGCCGGCCGGGTGCTCGGCCTCGAAGTACAGGTCCACCACCGCGCTGAGCGTGGACTTCGAACGGTCCAGCTCGCCGAGTTGCCGGGCCGCGATGCCGGTACGCCACTGCACCGACCGCACCAGCACCGAACGGTCGCCCTCGGTACCCGAGCGCAGCCCCGCCGCCTGCTGCGCCTGGGCCATCTCGCTGATCTCGCCCAGCCGGTACAGGTCGCCGCGCAGCAGGCAGTAGTCGCACAGCGCGCCCAGCAGCGCCTGTACGGCGGACTGGTCCACGCCCGCGGTGTCGCGCAGCGCGGCGGTGATGAAGGAGGACTCCTCGTCCAGCCAGCGCAGCGCGAGTTCGAGGGAGGCGAAGCCGTGCTGCCCGAAACGGCCGGCCCGGGTCGAGGTCTTCCCCTCGACCAGCCGGATCACGGTGTCGGCCAGGTCCGCGTAGGAGCGGATCAGCCGTTCGTGGGCGGCGGCCCGCTCGACCGGGTCCTCCTCGTCGAGCAGCCGCTCCGCGGCGAAGGCCCGTACCAGGTCGTGCGGCCGGTAGCGGCTGCCGCGGACGTTCTCCAGCAGCCCGGCGGCGGCCAGTTCGGCCAGCCGGCGGCCGGCCTCCTGCTCGTCGGTGGCCATCAGCGCCGCCGCCGCGGCCGCGCCGAAGCTGGCCCGCCCGGCGAGCGCGAGCCGGCGCAACAGGCGGCGGCCCGGCTCCGGTTGGTCGTGGTAGCGCAACGCCAGCACCCGGTCGACCGGATCGCGCGGCCCGAACACCTCGATATCGTCGGCCAGTCCGGCCGCGCCGCCGTGCTCGCCGAGCCCGGAGGCCGCGATCCGCAGCGCGATCGGCAGGCCGGCGGTCAACTCGCGCAGCCGCTCGGCCTGTTCGGGCGGCGCGGTGTCGGTGCCGGCCGCGTCGGCGATCTCGCCGAGCAGTTCGAAGGTGTCGTCGAGGTTCAGCGGGCCGACCGGCAGGTGGTGCACGACCGCGCCCGGCAGCTCCGGGTCGAACGGCTCGGCGGCGGGGACCAGCACCAGGCTCTCCGCGCGCTCCGGCACCAGCGGCCGTACCTGCTCGGCGTCGGCCGCGTCGTCCAGCACGATCACCACCGGCACACCGGTCAGGTGCTGCTGGTACTGCTCGGCGAGGCGGCGCAGGTGCTGGCCCTGGTCCTGCCGCTCGGGCCGCTCCCGGAACAGGAGTTGGTCGCGGGGCGCGCCGAGCCGGTTGAGCAGGTGCAGCAGCGCGTCCCTGACCGGCAGCGGCGCCGCGCCCGCGCCGCGCAGGTCCACCACGCACGCGCCCTTGAACTGGTCCTTCAACTCCCTTGCCGCGCGCACCGCGAGAGCGCTGCGGCCACCGCCTGCCGGGCCGTGCAGGACCACGACCGTGGGGCGTACGGAAGTTGACGCGCGGGCCTGGTGCACCCACTGGGCGATCTGGGCGAGGTGGCCGCGCCGCCCCGCGAACGGCCCGTCGATCTCGGGCAGTTGGCCGAACGACTGCTCCAGCAC
>NZ_JACEGK010000330.1:0-8853 GCF_056859195.1 Streptomyces sp. NH27 | reverse complement strand
ACCACATGATCACCGGCTCCGTGCCTGCTCTGTTTCCCGGGGAACTTCCCGACCTACACCCGGACATGACGTCACGTCATACGCGAGACCGGCGAACCAGACCGATCCCGAACACGCAATGGCCCTGCCCCGTTACCGCACGCAACTGAAGCGGGCCGGGCAAAGGGCGCGGGCCGTGCGGGGTATTCGGCCGCGTATCGAGTCGTCATCGACGGAATGCCGTGGACCCTCCCGTGAGGGGAGGGCCTACGTTCGTGTCAGTAGTCACGAGAGCGCCCGAACTCGTCGAGGCGCGGGGCCGCACACATGAATTCACGGCAGACTGGAGAACAAGATGACATCCGTACATGACGATGAATTCGAGGCCCTGGAGCCGTTCTTTCAGATCGTCATGGAAGGACTGAACGGCCTGGTCGACGGAAAGCGCTTCTTCGACATCCTCGCCGAAGACGTCGTCACCGAGTTCGTGGTCACCGTTCCGGGGTACCCGGCAAGGGTGGAGGGACGGGAGAAACTCGCTGCGCTGTACCGCGGATACGGGGATGCCATCATCCTGGATCGCTCCGGCGACCTGGCGGTCCACCGCGACCGCGAGACCTCGACCGTCGTCCTCGAGTACACCGTCCAGGGCCATTTGACGCTCACCGGGCGCCCGTACGAGAACCACTTCGTCTCCGTGATCACGATCCGGAACCGCGAAGTGACCCACTGGCGCGACTACATGGACTCCTATGCGGCCGTCCAGGCCCTCGGCTCTGCTCTGCCCATCTGATCTGCGGGGGCCGGACATCAGGGTGCGGGCGGGTTCGCCCGCACTTGGTCGGACCCACCGGCAACGTCACCACGAACATCATCACTGTCAGACGTCGGTGTCGGCGCGGAAGACCGGCCAGCAGACCTCGGTGACCCACCCGGCCGGGTCCGGGGTGTCGAAGAAGTCGCGCAGGTAGTACTCGCGCACCGGGCCTTTGACGCCGATCTCGTGCCGCATCGTGCAACCGCCCAGTTCGGCGTAGGTCAGATCGATATCGGCGAGCGCGCCGCGGTGGGTGCCGACCGCCAGTTCCGCCGCGGGCACCTCGAACGCCGCCACGCGTCCGACCGCGCACACGGGGCCCTCGACGGGGATGAACACGGTGGCCCGGCCCCGGTCCTGCTGGAACAGCTCGCCGGCGTACAGACCGCCGCTCGGCCCCGTCCGGCGCAGGCCCTGAACGCGTGCGGCCTCGTGCAGTTCGCGCAAGGCGCCTTGCCACCACACGGCGATGTCCTGGCGGTCCACGATCGCGTGGATGCCGATCGCCGGGGTGGCGGCAACCGTCCGGTGCTCGACGGGCGCCGCCGTCGTGGGGCGCTCCAGGAGGTTGCGCAACGAGGCCACCGCCGAGCGGGTCGTGGCGAGCTCGGCCTCCAGCCGGTCCAGGTGCGCGGCTATCACCGCGTTGCGCGCCCCCGAGCCATCGGCCGTCAGCACCGCCCTGACCTCGGCCACCGGCATACCCAGGTCCCGCAGCCGCCGGATGACCTGCGCGGTGGGGATCTGGTCCGGCTGGTAGTAGCGGTAGCCGTTGCCCGGGTCCACCTCGGCCGGCTCCAACAGGCCCACCTCGTGGTAGTGCCGCAGCGTCTTGACGCTCAGATGCGTCACCCGGGAGAAGTCGCCCACCGTCATCGCCGCGCTCATGAGGCCAGTGTCGGCCCTCCCCCTACAGGAGGGCCAACCCCGGGGCCGGCGAAGGCGAGCGCGCGGACCTGGTCGCACTCGCCGTCCGGACCGGCTCGACTCGGCCCGGCGGCTGGCGCGGCTGGCGCGGCTGGCGCGGCCCGGTGGGCGGATCGCCTACGCGGCCGGGCCCGGGTCGGCCGGCTCAACCGGCCTGCGCAGAAAGGTCAGTTCGGGGTGTCCGAGCTTTGGGCACGTTGGCGGGCGTGGTGGCGGGCGACACGGGCGCGGTTGCCGCAGGAGGGCTTGCACCACTCCTGGCGGGCGTGCGCCTGGACGAAGTAGCGCACGCAGCGCGGCGCCGGGCAGGCCCGTAGCCGGGAGCGGTCCGGGCCGGTGAGGAAGGCCATCCCGGCCCGGGCGAGCGCGGCGGCGAGCAGCTCGGCCGGGGTGTGCCGGCCGGCCACCGCGTAGCCCGCGGCGGGCGGGCCGTCGGGAGGCCAGGCGAGCCGATGGGTGACCGGCACCCGCGCCGCGGCCGCGTTCAGCAGCTCCATGGCCGCCGCCGCGTCCGGCAGCCGCCCGGCGTCGGCCTTGCTGGGCGCGCCGGGCAGCACCGCCCGCGCGAACAGCGCCCGCAGCGCGGTCCGCACGCCGACGGTGGCGGCGAGCATGGCGGGGTCGGCAGCGGCGACAGGCGTGGCGGTAGCGGCAGGGGCGGCCCGCCCGGCGCGACGGTCGGCGGTGGCGCCCGGCCCGCCGTCCTCGTCCGCCGACGCGAAGCCGTACTCCGCCAGCGCCCGCTCGTGCTGCCGTACCCAGGCGGTCAGGCCCTCGGGTTCGGCGAGGTCGTCCGCGACTCCGTCGTGTCCGTCGTGGCGGACGGTGACCGCGAGGGCGAGGGCGAGATGATCAACCGACATGGGCTAATGGTATCGTCTCCCTACACCATTAACGCAGAGGGGGTATTCGTGTCCGACCTGCGCGAGGTACTGCGCGAGATCGAGGTGTTCGAGGGGGAGTTGCCGGACTTCGACGTCTCGCAACTTCCGGCCGACCCACATGAGTTGTTCACCGAGTGGCTGCTGACCGCCATCCGTGAAGGGGTGCGGGAGCCACACGCGATGACCGTGTCCAGCACCGGACTCGACGGCAACCCGTCGGCACGGGTGCTGATCTGCAAGAACGTCACGACCGACGGCTGGCAGTTCGCCGCCGACGCCGGCAGCCGCAAGGGCCGCGAGCTGGCCGGCAACTCCGCCGCCGCGCTCACCTTCTACTGGTCCCCGCTCGCCCGCCAGGTGCGGGTGCGCGGAACCGTGCGCCCCGGCAACCCCGAGCAGTCCGCCGCCGACTTCCTCGCCCGCTCCCCCGGCGCCCGGGCCGAGGCCCTGCTCGGCCGGCAGAGCACCCCGCTGCCCGACCTCGCCGTCCGCGACGCCGACGTACGCGCCGCCGCCGAGCGAATCGCGGAGCAGCCCGGGCTGGTCGCACCCGGCTGGACCCTCTACACCTTGCACGCCGAGCAGGTGGAGTTCTGGCAGGGCGACAAGGAACGCCGGCACACCCGCGTCGACTACCGCCGTACGGACGCCGGTTGGGAGCGGGGGCTGCTGTGGCCGTGACCGGAACCGCACCCGCCGATCTCCAGGCGGCGCTCGCCGAGGGGCAGTTGCGGCTGCGCGCCCTCCTGCCGAGCCTCACCGACGAGGCACTGCGCGGGCCGAGCCTGCTGCCCGGCTGGAGCCGCGGCCATGTGCTCACCCACATCGAAGGGGTCGGCCTCGCGCTGGCCCGGCAGGCCCGCTACGCGCTGCGCGGCAAGACCATCGAGGTCTACGACGGGGGCCGCGCCACCCGTGACGCCGCCATCGAGGCCGGGTACCGGCGCCCGGTGCAGCAACTCGCGCCCGCGCTCGCCGACGCGCTGGACGAGGTCGAGGCGTCCTGGTCCGTGGTCGGGCCGGACGACTGGGACCGGCCGGTCCACTACCGCGACGGCACCCTGCGCGACGCCGGGCTCGCCTGGTGGCGGGAGTTGGAGATCCACACGGCCGACGCGGACCTCGGCTACCGCACCCACGCGTGGTCGGTACCCCTGTGCACCCACCTCACCGGCTTCCTCGCGCCGCGCGTGCCGGACGGGTACCGGGTGACGCTGACCGCCACGGATACCGAGTTCCGCTGGTCGCACGGCTCCGGGTCGCCCTTGTCCGTCGAGGGCCGCCTCACCGACCTCGCCGCATGGCTGGCCGGACGGCACCCCGAAGAGCCCCTGCACGGCGACCCGTTGCCGCCGTTGGGCAACTGGCCGTAGCCGGTACACCGTTCACCCGCGCCCTGGGGCGGCTCGCAAGAGCCGCACGAATCCACGGGCGCGGGTGCGCGACCAGCCCACCACCGGCAGGCGGTCCCTTCGACCGGCGGAACCCATCCCCCGGAGGGTCAGGTCAGATCGAACTCGCCGTCGCGGGCGCCCAGCACGAAGGCACGCCATTCCGCAGGCGTGAAGATCAGCGCGGGCCCTTCGGGGTTGCGACCGTCCCGCATCGCGATGTACCCCTCCACGAAAGCGATCTGTACATCCCCGGTGCCTTGGCTGCTGGACAGCCACTCGGCCCCGGTCAGATCCACCTGCGGCTTCTTCCCGTTGGCCAACGGCTGTCCGATGGTGCTCTCAGCCACGTCCTGACTCCTCCCACATCGACGTCCGCTTCCAGCCTATCGGTGTTGGACCCACCTGGCAGAAGAAGGCGGAAGCCGCACGCCGCGGCGTCCAGATGCGCTATGACGGCCGATGGCCGCCGATCCTGCGCATGAGCCCGCGGGGCGCGGGCAGCCGATCCGCAGGCGCGTCAACTGCCCTACCACACAAGCACGTTCGATCCATACGCGCGAGGCGGGTGCGGCGGGTAGGGTCCCGATCATGACCGCACATGATCACGACTACCGCGCGGCCGGCGATACCCGCGAGTCCCCGCTCGCGCCCGGTCTCGACCCCGCCCGTACCGCACTCGTGCTCGTCGACCTGATGGACCGGATCGTCGCGCTGCCGCTGGCCCCGCACCCGGGGCCGCAGGTGGTCGCCGCGGCGGTGAAGCTGGCGGCGGTCTTCCGTGCGGCGGGCGCGCCGGTGGTGGCGGTACGGGCGCGGCGGTCCGGGGCGGTCGAGCAGCCACCCGGCAGCGACCTGGTGCCGGAGGTCGCCGCCGTCGCGGACGCGTTGCTGGTCAAGCGCACGGTCGGGGCGTTCCAGGGCACCGAGCTGGACGAGCGCCTGCGGGAGCGCGGCATCGACGCCCTGGTACTGGCCGGGATCGCCACGAACGTCGGCGTGGAGTCCACCGCGCGGGCCGCCGCCGACCTCGGCTACCGGCTGGTGTTCGCGCATGACGCGATGTCCGGGCTGACCGCGGCGGAGCACGAAGCCGCGGTGGCGCTGAACTTCCCCCGCTTCGGCACGGTGGTCGCCGGGGCCGACGTGTACTTCGCCTGACCGTTTCCCGGTCCGTTTCCCGGTCCGGTCGGCGGCGGGATCGGCCCGCCGCCGCTCTTCGGGCTTGGTTCTGTACCTACTAGTACGTACGATGACGTCATGGACACCGCGAAACGCCTCGTCGAAAGCGCGCAGGAACTGCTCTGGGAGCGCGGCTACGTCGGCACCAGCCCGAAGGCCATCCAGGAGCGGGCCGGCGCCGGGCAGGGCAGCATGTACCACCACTTCAAGGGCAAGCCCGACCTCGCGGCCACCGCGATGCGGCGCAGCGCGGCGGAGTTGCGGGCGCAGGCCGACGCGCAGCTCACCGAGGGCGACACGGCGCTGGCGAGGGTCGGCGGGTATCTGATGCGCGAGCGGGAGCCGCTGCGCGGCTGCCGGGTCGGCCGGATGGCGATGGACCCCGAGGTGATCGCCAGCGACGAGCTGCGCGAACCGGTCCGCGACACGTTCGCGTGGCTGCGCGGACGGCTCGCCGGGATAGTCGCCGGCGGGATCGCGGCCGGCGAGCTGCGCCCGGAGATCGACGCGGGCGACACGGCCGCGGCGCTCGCCGCGGTCGTCCAGGGCGGTTACGTACTGGCCCGCGCGGCCGGCGACCGCGAGCCGTTCGACCAGGCGGTGCGCGGCGCGCTCGGCCTGCTCAGGGCCGCGGCGGCCGACCCGGCCGTCTGACCCGGGCATCCTTGCGGCTGCCGGGTCCGGGTTCCCGGACCGGGTTCCCGACCCGGCCGCTGATCCCGGTCGCTGATCCCGGCAGCCGGCACCGGCCGCGCGGCACCGGCCCGCGACCGTACGAAACCCACACCCACCCGCGCGTTACGCCGACCGGGCGGCGAATCGTCGTGCCCGCCACGGCACTTGGCCCGTGCGAGACAGGCGGGCACCACAACACGAGGACGCGTACGGACGTCTGCACGCACGTGCGCGCCGCCTCGTACCGGACCGAGGGAGCATCCACCCGTGCATGGCATGAACTACCGCATCGCCCTGCCCGCCGACTACGACATGGGCATCATCAGACAGCGGGTGGCGACCCGGGGCCATCTGCTCGACGCCTTCCCGGGGTTGGGGCAGAAGGCATATCTGATCCGGGAGCGCGGCACCGACGGTTCGCCGGTGAACGAGTACGCGCCCTTCTACCTGTGGAACACCGCGCAGGGCATGAACAGCTTCCTGTGGGGACCCGGATTCCGTTCCCTGGTGGACGACTTCGGCCGCCCGACGGTCGAGCACTGGACCGGACTCGGCTTCGAGCGCGGCCCGGCCGTGGCGGAACCGCCGTCGGCCGCCACGCGGTCGGCCCGGCCGCTGGGCGCGGACGAACCGTTCGCGGAGGTGTTCGAGCGCGAGGTGAAGGAGTTGCGGGAGGTGGCGGCACAGCCCGGGGCACACTCCGCCGCGCTGCTGGTCGACCCGCGCCACTGGGAGTTGCTGCGCTTCACCCTGTGGCGGGACTCCGCGCCGCAGGAGCCCGGGGCCGAACGCTTCCAGGTGCTGCACCTGTCGCGGCCCGAACTGGACACCATCGAAACGGGGCGGCAGTGGTAGAGCAGGCCACGATCGACCGCGAGGCGGGCTACCAGCTGCTCGGCGAACTCGCCGGACCGCGCACCATCGAGGGCACCCTGTCCCAACTGGACACCCTGGCACCGGGGTTCGCCGACTGGATCGTCACCGCGCTGTTCGGCGGCACCTATCAGCGCGACGGCCTCGCCCTGCGGGACCGGCTCGTCGCGAACCTCGTCGCGCTCACCGCCGAGGCGTTCTCGTGACGAATCCGGCCCGCGCGTTCGCCGCCGACTGGCCCTGACCCGGCCGCCGGGGCCGGGCGCCGGGGCCGACTCAGGCCCAGCTCAGGCCCAGCTCCCGCCCCGCTCAGGCCCCGTTCAGCTTCAACGACGGCTCCGGCAGGGCGATTTCGGCGACGACGGCGGCGTGGTCGGAGGGCCACACCCCGGCGACCCGGCGGTCGCCGGCCCGGCGGGCGGTGCGGACCCAGCCACGGTTGTCCGGCCCCGGCAGGCCGACGAGGATGTAGTCGATGCAGCTCGGGCGCGCGCCGAAGTTCACCGCGTACTCGGTGCTGATGTCCCAAGTGCCCTGCGGCAGCGCGGGATCGGCGAACCGCCAGGCGTCGAGCAGGACGAGCCCGGTGACCGCGGGCGCGGTCTTGTAGCCGCAGATCAGCCGCACCTCGTCGAAGTCGGGCTCGGCGTTGAAGTCGCCGGTGACGACCGGCGGGTAGGGCCCGTGGGCGTGCTCGGCGACGAACGCGGCCAGCTCGCGGACCTGCGCGCAGCGCACCGCGGACTCGGCGGCACCGGAGTTGAGGTGGGTGGTGAAGAAGGGCAACGGCCCGCCGGGGACGTCGAGAAGGGCGTGCAGCGCGGTCTTGCCGTCGTCGCGGTGGCCGGGCAGCGTGGGCAGCGGACGCTCGGCCGTCGCCAGGATCGGGTGCCGGCTCAGCACGGCCACGCCGACGTCCACCGTGGTGTCGCCGCCGTTGCGGGCGTGCCAGCGGCCCTGCACCCGGGCGCGCGACCAGGCCCAGTGCATGCCGAGGCGTTCGGCGAGCCACTCGGCCATGTTCTCACCGCCCGCCCCGTCGGGGTCACTGCTCGCCCACACCTCCTGAAGGCCCAGGACGTCGGGCCGTTCGGCTTCGAGAGTGCGCAGGATCGCCTCGCGCCGGTCCTGCCACGCGCCGAACCGCCACCACAGGTTCCAGGTCATGACGCGCAGCGCGCCCGAGCCGTCGCCCCGCCCGTTGCCCGTACCGCCCACATTGCCGGAATCCACTGGCCGTCCCCTTCCGTCCTGCCTACGGTGGCGGGATGTCCACCCAGGTGATCATTCTCAACGGCGGCTCCAGCTCGGGGAAGAGCAGTATCGCCCTCGCTCTGCAGAACGTGTTGCCCGGCCCGCCGTGGCTGACGTTCGGCACCGACACTCTGGTCGAGGCGCTGCCGGCCCGCATGCGCGGCGAGGACGCGGACCCCGGCCCGAAATCGGACGCGGGCCCGAGCTCGGGCGACGGCATCGCGTTCGGGCCCGACGGCGAGGTGGTACCGGGCGCGGAGTTCCGCCGGCTCGACGACGCCTGGGCGCTGGGCATGGCCGCGACCGCCCGCGCGGGCGCGCACCTGATCATCGACGAGGTCTTCCTCGGCGGCGCCGCCTCCCAGACCCGCTGGCGCGACGCGATGGCCGGGCTCGGCGTGCTGTGGGTGGGGGTGCGCTGCGACCCGGCGGTGGCCGCCGCCCGGGAGGCCACACGGGGCGATCGTGTCCCGGGCATGGCGGCGCGACAGGCGGCGCTGGTCCACAGCGGGGTCTCCTACGACCTGGAGATCGACTCCAGCCGCACCGACCCGGTGTCCTGCGCCCGTACGATCGCGGCGCACGTCAGCGGTTGAGCCCGTCCGGTAAATGGAGGGTGGGGGAAGGAGCGGGTCGAGGGCCGGGTCCAGGCGATGCCGACGAAGGAGCCATGGCGGAGCCCTGGTGACCGAAGAGAAGCCGTCCGGGCGAGAGCCATCGGCCCGCGACGCCGCCCTCCACTTACCGGACGGGCTCAGGCCCGTCCGCGGCGCCGGGCCGCGCCCGCACCGGCCGGTGAGGTCGGTGCGGACCCGTGGCGGGCCCGGGCGCGGGCTCCCCCGAGTCCCCGCCCGGCGTCCGGCCGGCCCGG
>NZ_JACEGK010000329.1:0-8854 GCF_056859195.1 Streptomyces sp. NH27 | reverse complement strand
CCGTCTCCGCAGCGCCCGTCTACGGCCGCGGCGCCCTGGTGCTGTACGAACTGCGCCGCACGCTCGGCGTGTCCGCCTTCGACCGGCTGCTCAAGGAGTGGCCGGCCGCCCACCGCTACGGCAACGCGTCCACCGCCGACTTCACCGCCTTCTGCGCCCGTTTCACCTCCCGGGACCTGCGGCCGCTCTTCGCCACCTGGTTGTACGGCGCAGAGCGGCCCGCGCACCTGTGAGGCGCGCCCCTGCCGCGTCGGCAAGGGGCGATCCACGGCCGGCCGGCCCGTCAGTCGTGGTCGTAGACCGTGACGGCGACCCCGCGCTCCACCAGCCGGGCGGTGACCAGCGGCTCGACCCGGTCCCACTTCCCGCCGGCCAGGCCGCACCCGATCCGCGGCATGTGCACCGACGCGCCCAGCTCCAGGGCCCGTTCGGCCAGGGACCCGAGCGCGGTGCCGATCGCCTCGTACCGCACCGGCACGCCCTTGCTGCCACTGCGTATGCCGCGCTGGCCGACCATGTTGGCCACCCATGTGTACGTGCCGACCTGGACGAGCTGGACGCCGCCCAGACCGAAGTCGTTGCGCGCCCGCTCGCGGTGCCAGCGCCGGTAGGCCGCCTCGGGCTCCGGCCAGTGGCGCGAGACCGCCAGCACGAACCCCTTGCCCCAGCCGCCCAGGTCGTTGCAGACGTGCGCGATCACCTTGACGCCCTTGCCCTGCGGTGCGGTGGCATCTCCCCGCACATACACGATCTCCCCCATGCCGCCACGCTAGCGCCGGCCACCGACATTCGGCCCCGAGCCCGTCCCGCCGGGCCTCGGCGCGGTCCTGTCCGCTCAACGCAGCGGCTCGCCGACCGCGTGCATGTGGCTCAGCGCCTGCCGGTAGGAGTCGATCAGCCCGGTCTCGGTGTACGGGATGCCGAGGCGGGCGCAGTGCGCGCGGACCAGCGGCTGCGCCAGCCGCAGGTGCGGGCGCGGCAGGCTCGGCACGAGGTGGTGCTCCACCTGGTAGTTGAGGCCGCCGAGGAAGAAGTCGGTGACCGGGTTGCCGCGCACGTTGCGCGAAGTGAGCACCTGGCGGCGCAGGTGGCCCCAGCGCGATCCCTCCTCGGGCATTGCCATCCCCTTGTGGTTGGGTGCGAACGCGCACCCCAGGTGCACCCCGAACAGCGCGTGGTGCAGCGCCGCGAACGCGATCGCCTGCGCCGGCGACAGCGCGGTCAGCAGCAGTGCCGCATACCCCACGAGGTGCGCGATCAGCAGCCCGCCCTCCACCAGCCGCTCCCGGCGGTCCAGCCGGCGCAGGTCCTGGAAGCTGGCGACCTTCAGTGCCAGCCCTTCGAGCAGCAGCATCGGGAAGAACAGCCGCGCCTGATGCTTCGTCAGGAAACGTGCGAAGCCCTGTCGTTCCACCGCCTGCGCCCGCGTCCACACCAAGGCGCCCACCTCGACATCGGGGTCCTTGCCGACGTGATTGGGGTTGGCATGGTGCTTGTTGTGCTTGTCGGACCACCAAGCGGCGCCCATCCCCAGCAGCAGGTTCCCGTGCAGCAGCGCGATCACCCGGTTCGCCCGCCGGCCCGCCGCGATCTGCTGGTGTCCCGCGTCGTGCCCGACGAAGCCGGTACGGGCCGACAGCACCGCCGCCGGCAGCGCCAGTGCCAGCACCCACCACGACCCGGTGCCGCCGACCAGGAAGAGCGCCGCCCACACCGCGGCGAAGGCCAGCAGGTTCAAGGTGAGCGACACCGCGTAGTGCCCGCGCCTGCGCCGTAGCAGCCCCGCGTCCTTGATCTGCCGTAGCAGTGGCGCGAACTCGCTGCCCGCGGCATGTTCCTGTGCTTGCGGCGCAGCTGGTTCGACAACTGATGGGACAGGTGGCGCGACGGCGAGAGTGTGGCTTGCAGGCGGCATGGGCGCTCCTCGGGCATGGTCCTGCGCCGCGTGAATGCCGCGGGCCGGAAAAGGACGGTGGGCGGCCGTCGTCGGCCGTACCCCTGACGCTAGGAACCTCCGCAGCCCGCGGCCATGGCGCCATCACCCCGCTTCCTCTGGGGCGGCCCTACGGAGAACCGGGGGATAACCCCACCCCGCTACTGCCAGGATGGCGCCGTGACCTCGACCGACCACCTCGACCGGCACCGCACCTCGGGCCCCCATCCCGTCACCGCGCCGGAGTCGCGGACGCTGCTGCGCCGCTACTACACCGAACTCGTCGCCCGCTACTACGGCCGCCCCACCGACGACGACGAGGTCGACGCGGTGCTCGCGCAGGAGCCGAGCGACGACCTGACCGGCCCCACCGGCGAGTTCCTGGTCGCCTGGATCGACGGCGTACCGGTCGGCTGCGTCGGAGTGCGCGTACTGACCGCCGGCACCGCGGAACTGACCCGCATGTACGTCGCCCCCGAGGCGCGCGGGCTCGGCGTCGCCACCGAACTGGTCACGGCCGCCGAGGCGGTCGCCCGCGACGGTTTCGGCGCCGCGCGCATCCGCCTGGACACCCGCAAGGACCTCGTCGAGGCCCGCGCGCTGTACGCCCGGCTCGGCTACCAGGAGATCGAGGCGTACAACGAAAGCCCGTATGCGGACCACTGGTTCGAGAAGAAGCCGAGCTGAGCCGCCGGTCCTCCTCGCGCCGGGGGGGGCTCGGGCACCTCGGACCGGCCGGGTGGTGTGGGCGTTCGGGTGCTCCTGCCGGTCCGGGTGCGGCCAACGACGTCCACCGCCGCCCGGCGTCTACGATGCAAGACACACGCGGGGCGGTGCGCGGGATGCGCCGCCCGGCAGGCGAGCTTAGGAGCGAGATCATCAGCGGCAACGTGTCGGTGGAAGCCAGGATCGCCGAGGAGCTTGGCGTACGCGAAGGACAGGTCCGGTCGGCGGTCGACCTGCTGGACGGCGGTGCGACCGTGCCGTTCATCGCCCGCTACCGCAAGGAGGCGACCGGCACCCTGGACGACGCGCAGTTGCGCACCCTGGAGGAGCGGCTGCGCTACCTGCGGGAGTTGGACGAGCGCCGCACGGCCGTCCTCGAGTCCATCGACGCGCAGGGCAAACTCGACGACGCGCTGCGCGCCCAGATCATGGCCGCCGACTCCAAGGCGCGCCTTGAGGACATTTACCTGCCCTACAAGCCCAAACGCCGCACCAAGGCCCAGATCGCCCGCGAGGCCGGTCTCGAACCGCTCGCCGACGCGCTGCTGGCGAACTCCGGTCTCGACCCGCAGGCCGAGGCGGCCGGATATGTGTCCGCGGACAAGGGCGTCGAGGACGCGGCGGCGGCGCTGGAGGGTGCCCGGGCCGTGCTGACCGAGCGCTTCTCGGAGGACGCCGACCTCGTCGGGGAACTGCGCACCCGGATGTGGAACCGCGGCCGGCTGGTCGCCAAGGTGCGCGACGGCAAGGAGGAGTCCGGCGCGAAGTTCGCCGACTACTTCGACTTCGGCGAGCCGTTCACCAAGCTGCCCTCCCACCGTGTGCTGGCGATGCTGCGCGGCGAGAAGGAGGCGGTCCTCGACCTCACCCTGGAGCCCGAGGAGCCCGCCGAGGGCCCGACCAGTTTCGAGCGGCGCATCGCCCAGCAGTTCGGGATCGCCGACCGCGGCCGGCCCGCCGACCAGTGGCTCGCCGACACCGTCCGGTGGGCCTGGCGCACCCGCTTCCTGGTCCGCCTGGGCATCGACCTGCGGGTCCAGCTCCGGCAGCAGGCCGAGGACGAGGCCGTTCGCGTCTTCGCCGCCAACCTGCGCGACCTGCTGCTCGCCGCCCCCGCCGGCACCCGCGCCACCATGGGGCTCGACCCGGGCCTGCGCACCGGCGTCAAGGTCGCGGTGGTCGACGGCACCGGCAAGGTCGTCGCCACCGACACGATCTATCCGCACGCCCCCCGCAACCGCTGGGACGAGTCCCTGGCCACCCTCGCCAGGCTCGCCGCCGCCCACCGGGTGGACCTGATCGCGATCGGCAACGGTACGGCCTCCCGCGAGACCGACAAGCTCGCCGCCGACCTGATCAAGGCGCACCCGGACCTGAAACTCACCAAGGCGGTCGTCTCCGAGGCCGGCGCCTCGGTCTACTCCGCCTCGGCGTACGCCTCGGCCGAACTGCCCGACATGGACGTCTCGTTGCGCGGCGCGGTCTCCATTGCCCGCCGCCTCCAGGACCCGCTCGCCGAGCTGGTCAAGATCGACCCGCGCTCCATCGGTGTCGGGCAGTACCAGCACGACCTGTCCGAGATGAAGCTGTCGCGCTCCCTGGACGCGGTCGTCGAGGACTGCGTCAACGGCGTCGGCGTCGACGTGAACACCGCGTCCGTGCCGCTGCTGCGCCGGGTGTCCGGCATCACCGAGGGCCTGGCCGGCAACATCGTCGCGCACCGCGACAGCAACGGCCCGTTCCGCACCCGCAAGGACCTCAAAGGCGTCGTCAGGCTCGGCCCGAAGGCGTACGAGCAGTGCGCGGGCTTCCTGCGCATCCAGGGCGGCGACGACCCGCTGGACGCCTCCAGCGTGCACCCGGAGGCGTACCCGGTGGTGCGGCGGATCAGTGCGAGCGCGCAGACCGAGATCCCCGCGCTGATCGGCAACGGCACGGTGCTGCGGGCCCTTCGTCCGCAGGACTTCGTGGACGACTCCTTCGGCCTGCCGACCGTCACGGACATCCTCACCGAGCTGGAGAAGCCCGGCCGTGACCCCCGCCCCGCCTTCAAGACCGCGACCTTCAAGGAGGGCGTGGAGGAGATGAAGGACCTGCGCCCGGGGATGCTGCTGGAGGGCGTGGTCACCAACGTGGCGGCCTTCGGCGCGTTCGTCGACGTCGGCGTCCACCAGGACGGTCTGGTGCACGTCTCGGCGTTGTCCGACTCCTACGTGTCCGACCCGCGCGATGTCGTCAAGCCCGGCGACATCGTGCGCGTCAAGGTCCTCGACGTGGACCTGCCGCGCAAGCGGATCTCGCTGACGCTGCGGCTCCAGGACGAGGCCCGGCCGCGCGGTGGCGATCAGCGCGGCGGCGAACGGCAGGACGGCGAGCGACGCGGCGGCCCGCCGCGCCAGGGCGGTCGCGGCGGCAACAGCGGCGGCCGGGGTGGCAACGGAGACAGGAGCGGCAGCCAGGGCGGAGGCGGCCGGCGCGGTGGCTCCGGGCAGCCCGCACCGGGCGGTGCGATGGCCGACGCGCTGCGCCGTGCCGGCCTGACCGGCGGCAAGTAGGCCCCACGACCCAGGGGCACACCCCTTACATCCCGGGCGACACCCGCGATGCCTTGCCCGGTTTTTACCCGCCGGGCCTTGCAAGGCGGGGCACGGGGAACCAGGACGGCTCGCGGCGCGTTCCACTGGATAGGTACGGTGAGGGCGCGGCGCGGGCCGCCGTGAGATGGAGGCGGGGAGCATGACGAATCGTACGAAGGTCGCCATCGGTGGCGTGGTGGTAGGGCTGATCCTGCTCGCCTGGATTCCCTGGTGGGTGTTCTTCCTGGTCGTGATCGGCGTGCCGGCCGTCGCGTACTTCACGCTCGACTCCTCCCAGCGCCGCCGGCTGCGCCGCGTGAGCCGCCGGCAAATCGGTCGCTGACCTCGCCGTCCCCTCGATAGGGTGAAGTGTCGGGTCAGGGAATCCGATCGAGGGGAAAGCACTTCATGCTCAGCGGTTCCGTCGTCGCGGTCAGTCGTGACGCCACGCACCGGTTCAGCAAGGTCAACCAGGACAGCGTCCGGCTGCTCGCCGGACTCGGCGTCGAGGGCGACGCGCATCTCGGCGTGACCGTCCAGCACCGGTCCCGGGTGGCCCAGGACCCCACCCAGCCGAACCTTCGGCAGGTCCATCTGATCCATGCCGAGTTGTTCGACGAGTTGCGCGCGGCCGGGTACCAGGTCGGGCCCGGCGAACTCGGCGAGAACATCACCACCCACGGCCTGGCCATTCTCGACCTGCCCGCCGGCACCCGGCTGCGGCTCGGGCCCACCGCGCTGATCGAGGTGACCGGCCTGCGCAACCCCTGCCGCCAGATCGACACCTTCCGCAGCGGCCTGCTCAAGCAGGTCGTCGGACGTGACGAGGCGGGCGCGATCGTCCGCAAGGGCGGCGTCATGAGCGTCGTGATCGAGGGCGGCGTCGTACGCCCCGGCGATCCGATCGCCGTCGAGCTGCCCGCCGCACCGCACCGCCCACTGGAAAGGGTCTGAACCCGCCATGACGGCCGACGTCACCGCCGTACGCTCCGTCCCGGAGCTGGCCTCGCTCGTGGCCGCCGGCGCCCGGGTGAAGTACCTGCACTTCTGGGGCCACCGCCCGCAGCGCGACGGCAGTATCGGCCCTGGCTGCCTCAGCCAGTGGTGGCCGGCCCCCTTCACGGTGGACGGCGTCACCTACGCCACCAGCGAGCACTGGATGATGGCGGGCAAGGCCCGGCTGTTCGGCGACGAGGACGCCGCGCGCAGCGCCGTCGCCGCCGGTCACCCCAAGGCCGCGAAGACCGTGGGCCGCACCGTCCGAGGCTTCGACGAGGCGCTGTGGGAGCGGGAGCGCTTCGCCCTGGTCGTCGCGGGTAGCGTGCACAAGTTCGACCAGCACCCCGACCTGCGCGCCTACCTGCTCGGTACCGCTCGCCGCGTGCTGGTCGAGGCCAGCCCGCTGGACCGGATCTGGGGCATCGGCCTGGCCGCCGATGACGACCGCGCCGAGCGCCCCCACGCCTGGCGCGGCCTGAACCTGCTCGGATTCGCCCTCATGGCGGCCAGGGAGCGGCATGCCGCCCCCGGAGGAGAGGCGCCAGGAGTACAGGCCCTCGAAGGACAGGTCCCCGGACGAGAGGCACCCGCCGTCCCATGACCGAACGCCTGGTGGTCATCGGTGGCGACGCCACCGGCATGTCCGCCGCCTCCCAGGCCCGCCGCCGCAGGCCCGCCGACGACCTGGAGATCATCGCCTTCGAGCGTGGCCGGCACGTCTCCTACAGTGCTTGCGGCATCCCGTACTGGATCGCCGGCGACACCACCGGCCCCGACGCGCTGATCGCCCGTACCGCCGCCGAGCACCGCGACCGCGGCATCGACGTACGTCTGGGCAGCGAGGTGACGGAGATCGACCGCGACGGCGCCCGCGTCCTGGCGCGCGACGCCGACGGCCGTGAGCGGTGGACCGGCTACGACCAACTGGTGATCGCCACCGGTGCGCTGCCCGTAAGGCCGCCGATCCCGGGCATCGACGCGCCCGGTGTCTTCGGAGTGCAGACCCTGGACGACGGCGAGGCCGTACTGCGCGGCCTGGACCGTGACGGGGTGCGGCGGGCCGTGGTGGTCGGGGGCGGCTACATCGGTGTCGAGATGGCCGAGGCGATGCTGCGGCACGGCCTCGACGTCACCCTCGTCGACCGCAACCCGGAGCCGATGACGACCCTGGACCCCGACATGGGGCGCCTGGTACGCGCGGCACTCGAAGGGCTCGGTGTCACCGTCGTCTCCGGCAGCGCCGCCCGCGAGGTGCTCACCGACGCCGCCGGACGGGCCCGCGCCGTTGCCACCGACGACGCGGAATATCCCGCTGACCTGGTCGTCCTCGGCCTGGGCGTCCGGCCGAACACCGCCCTCGCCCGCGACGCAGGACTGCCCCTGGGCACACACGGCGGGCTGCTCACCGACCGTTCGATGCGGGTGCGCGACACCGAGCGGATCTGGGCCGGCGGTGACTGCGTCGAAGTGCTCAACCTCGTCTCCGGCGCCTGGCAGCACATCGCGCTGGGCACCCACGCCAACAAGCACGGCCGGATTATCGGCACCAACATCGGCGGCGGCTACGCCACGTTCCCCGGCGTGGTCGGCACCGCCGTCAGCAAGGTGTGCGACGTGGAGATCGCCCGGACCGGCCTCAAGGAGTCCCAGGCCAGGGCCGCGGGCCTCGACTTCGTCATCGCGGTCATCGAGTCCACCAGCCGGGCCGGGTACTACCCGCAGGCGGCCCTGATGACCGTCAAGATGCTCGCCGAGCGTGGCACCGGACGGCTGCTCGGCCTCCAGATCGTCGGCCGGGAGGGCGCGGCCAAGCGCGTCGACGTCGGCGCGGTCGCACTCACCGCGGGGATGACCGTCGGGCGGATGGTCGATCTCGACCTCGGCTACGCCCCGCCGTTCTCCCCGGTGTGGGACCCCGTGCTGGTCGCCGCGCGCAAGGCGGCGGACGCGGTGGCCGCCGACATCGCGAGCGCGGCGGGCGGCACCGGCGCCCATGGCGTCAAGCCGACCTGACCTCGGCCGCGGCGAGCCTGCCGAGAGCTTCGAGCAGCGGCGGCAGCGCTGAGCCGCGCCCCACCGGCAGGACCTCCCCCGGTGCGTCGTCCAGCAGTACGAACGCCATGTCGTCGGCCCTGGCCACCAGGCTCCAGCCGGGGCCGTCGGCGCGGACCGCCCCGTATACGGTGCGGACCCGGCCGGGCGGAGGGGGTTCGCGGGTGTACGCCTCGGCGCTCTCCAGGGCGCGGCGGACGCCGTCGTGCGAGATGGCGGGACCGGGCGCCTTCACGTCGGCGCGACCGGCCCCGCTACGGGCGGCGGGCGCGTGGTCGTCGTGGCGGGTTTGAAAGTCGGGGACTCCGGAGTCGCTTGTGCCGCTGGTGGTGTCGGTGCCGCCTTCGGCTGTCGCTGTCGCTGTCGCCGTGTCCGCATCCGCGGCGTTGGCGGTGGCGTCGGTAGCAGCCGCGGCGTCCGTGGCGGCGGGGCCGATCTGGTCGCGCCATTCGCGCCACCGGATCGCTATCTCGTCGGCGCCCAGACGCCGTTGCTGCGGTCCCCACACCGATGTGTCGGGCGGGGCGAGGGCGGGCCCTCCACCGGACTTCGCGTCGGGGTCGTGCGG
>NZ_JACEGK010000328.1:0-8917 GCF_056859195.1 Streptomyces sp. NH27 | reverse complement strand
GGCGGGCACCTGTTCGGGAGCCGCGATCCGCAGCAGGCCGTGACCGACCCCGGCAAGACCGCTCATGAGTCCCGGCGTCGCGATGCCGCCCGGCGTCCCGCAGACCGGCCCGTCCCGCTCGATCCGCGCCACCGCGGCCGACGCCTCGCGGCGCCAGGCGAGTTGGGCCGTCGGATCGTCCAACGCAGCTGTGGCGGCGAGCAGTTCGAGGTTCCCCAGCGCGCCGTGGCACAGGCTGTGGTTGCTGTGCCGGCCGAAGCTGGCGGTGCTGTCCAGCGCGCGCCGCAGGTCCGCGAGATTCTCCAGGCCGGCGCCGGTCTCGGGGGCCGTCGCGTACGCGTGCAGGACCGCGGCCCGGGAAAGGCCGACACCGGGCGCCCCGTGGCACCAGGTGTGCTGGCCGCTCGGCTCCGCCTTGCGGTGATCCGGCCAGTTGCCCAACTGCTCGTCGTAGGAGCCCCGTTCGTAGGCGAACGCGCGCAGGCCGGCGCGACAGCAGCGCCCCGCCGCGGCCCGCGGCGCCGTGCGAGACGCCGCGCAGCGGGCGGTGCGCCAGCCCCGGCCACGCGAGGCCGTCGCCGGCCGGGACCGCGCCGGCGACGAGCACCTCGGCGCAGCGCTCGGCCAGCCGGTGCGCCGCCGGCCCGTGACCTGCCGACAGCGCCTCGGCCACCGCGAGGCAGCCCGCGGTGCCGCTGATGACGTCGTGGGCGACGTCCTGCGACACGCGCTCCCGGGCGAGTTCGAGCAGCGGCGCGACAAGTGCCCCCGCGGACGGGTCGTCGAGCAACGCGGAACAGCAGGCCAGGGCGTACGCCACACCGGTCATGCCGGTGAACGCCCCCACGATCGCCTCGGCTTCGTGCTCGCCGCCGCCGCTGAGCACCTCCTGCGCGTAACCCGCGACCGGGTCGAGGACTTTCCTGGCGAGGTCGGCGTGTGCCGGCTCGCCCGTGACGCCGGCGAGCTGCGCCAGGAACAGGGCGATGCCCGCGTACCCGTTGTACAGATCGACACCCAGCGGCCGCACCGACCAGCGCGACTCCTGCCACAGGTCGAGTCCGAGCCAGCCGATCCGCCCCCCGCTCGCGTACGCCGACGCTGCGAGGCGGTCCGCGACGGTCCGCGCGACGGCCAACGCCCGCTCGGGCAGGGCGTGTTCGGACAGGGTGGGGGCAGACGCGGCGGCGTCGTCGGACGGTCCGGGCTCGGCGCCGCTCACCCGCGTGGCCAGGTGCGCCGAGACGATCCACCGCTGGTCGTCCAGGTCGCGCTCGCCCATGCCGGCCAGGGTGCGCCCGACCCGGGCCGCGCCGGATTCCGGCAGCAGGTCCTCGACGACCGCGCCGCCGGCGGTGCGCACGTCGCGGGAACCGGCGCGGGCGGTGAACAGCGGCACGTCGCCCGCCCACAGGTCGGCGACCTCGTGCCGGACCAGCCGGGCGCGGGCCGGATCGGTCGCCGCCCTGGCCCACAGCACGCCGAACACCTGATCCCGGTCGAGCGCGTCGCGCAGCACATCGGGGTGCGTGGTCTCGGCGAGCAGCGTGGAGTACTCGTGGGTGGGCCGCGGGATGATGCGCGCGAGGTCGTCCACGAAGGACGCCAACGGCCCTTCCGGTGCCAGCAATTCACCGCGTCCGGCGGCGATCGCCGCGTACCCCTCGCGGTAGCCGTCCAGGAGCGGGGCCGCGTACCGCACCGCGTCCAGGTCCGCGCCGTCCAGCCGGGGCCGGTTCTGGCTGCTGCCGAGTACGGGCTGGACCCGGTCCAGGCGCATCGCGTCGGTGCCCGCCCCGGTCCAGTCCACGACGAGGTACGGCAGCGCCGCGTCCTGGTCACCGCCCATGCCGCCCGCGTCGAACGCCTGCCCGTCGGCGCCGATGACCACGGAGGGCAGCAGGCCGACCCGGCCCACCGACTCGCGGTACGCCGTCACCGCCGGGTCGCCGTCCAGGGTCGGGCTGCCGTAGGAGCGGGGCAGGTCGGCGCAGAACAGCGATTCGAGGTCGATCGGGACGGGCTGGTCGCCGACGGCGATCAGGTTCTCGAAGTGGAAGTCGACGCCGCCCAGGCTGTGCAGGAGCGCAAGCAGCGTGCCCTGGCGGTGGAAGTAGCGGGTCGCGGTGGCGCCGTCCGCGCAGGGCGCCGGGTCGACGAACTCGACCCAGCCGTGGTCCCCGCGGTCGATGACGGTCAGCGTCAGCAGCCGGGACGAGTCCGGCAGCCGCCCGTTGTACCAGTCGATCACGTCGTTGAAGTGGCGGTGCATGCTCAGCGGCCGGGGCTTGTAGACCGCCCGGGCGCCCGAGGCGAAGGTGGCGACGCCCACCGACCGGCCGCCGTCGTGCGTGTCGCCCTTGGCCAGTTCGACGGAGGTGAGGGGGCCCGGGTCGGCGCCGCCGAACAGCCGGCGCACCACCTCCGGCCGGTCCTGCGCGAGCCGTTGGAGGAACTCGGCGTGGGAAGCGGCCACTTGCCCGGCCGTGGCGATCAACAGACGGGCCAGCACGGCGTACTCGTCGAGCAGTTCGGCGAGCGGCACAGGGCGGCGGAAGTGCCGGACGAACGACCAGAAGCGTTCCTCGGGCGAGTCACCCTCGAGCCGGCCGGTGACGCGCAGGACGTTCAGTTCGAGCACGAGCACCCGGCTGGCGAGGCGTACGAGCCGCCGGGTGACCTCACCGCGCGCCGCGTCCCTGACCACCGCGCGGTCCGCGGCGCGGGAGGGGCCGACGCCGTCGGTCGCGGCGTCGAACAGCAGCAGCGACTCGCGGACGAACGGCTCGACGATGAGCGCGAAGCCGCGGTGCCATCCGCCGTGTTGGTCGCCGCCGCGGGCCGCACGGCCGGCCGGATCAGCCGCGCCGTCGTCTCCGGTGCCGTCGTCTCCCGTGCCGTCTCCGGTCGCCGACGCCGCCACCCGTTCGGCGTCCAGGGCCCACGCGGGCTTGGCCACGCGGTGTGCGAGGTGCTCGGGCCGTTCGGCCAGCAGCGTCCTGAGCTGCCGCGGCGTGCCGCCGTACTCGCCCGTCTGGCGGTCGAGCGCGTCCTCGGCGAGGTCGGCGAAGGCGTCGCGCCAGCGCTGAAGTCGGATGTCGGCCACGGCCGCGGCGTCCTCGCCCTCGGCCGGGCCCGCGTCGCCCTCGGCCGGGCCCGTGCCGTCGGCGTCCGGCCACCCGGTGGCGCAGCGCTCGTCGAGGCGTAGCGCCCGGACCCACCACGACCCGGTCAGGGCCGGCCGGCTGCGACGCTCCCAGGGCATGGTGAGCGGGCGGGCAGCGGTCGGCTGGGCCTTCGACACCACAGGGGCCTCCCTCGTCGCGATCGGGTACCTGGTCATGAGTCGACCGCGGGGTGCCGCTGCGCCGCATGCGCGTTCACCACCCACATTTGCGCGGGGGCGAGGCCCGGCCGCCATAGGACAGGGCCGGCAAGTGCGGGGGCCGGGGCGGAACTTGGGTGCTCATCACTCATGTCCGTGATCCGGGCCACTGCCATCGTCGATCCCGGTCACGCCGGTCCGGCGCCGGTCAGGCACCAGCCGGAACCCGACGTGCCCCACCGCGCCCCGACCCACCCGCACGAGCGGACTTCGCCGCGCGCTTTCGACGAGGGAGGAGGGTCTTGTGCCGAGAGTTGACGAGAACGGGCCGGTGCGCCTCGCCCCCGCCCGCTCGGCGCCGCCCGCCGGCCGGTCGACCCGCGCCCTGCCGGTGCTCGAACGGCCGGTGGTCGAAGAGCCGGTGCTCGAACGTCCTTCGGTGCTCGAACGGTTGCCGGCGCCGGACCGCGTCGGACGCGCGACCCCGGGCCGCACGGACGGCGCGACCCCGGGGCCTGTCGTGCGGCACGGGTCGCCGTGCGGCACCCCCGGCGCGCTCCCCTCGCCAGGGCCGATGCCAGGGCCGACGCCAGGGCCGGCCGGCATCGGCCACGGCCTGCTCCGTAGCGCCGCGCCGGAAAGCGTCGCGTCCGTCCTTCCACTGGAGGAACAGCCATGAGCCTCCCCCCGTTCGCGCGTCGCCTGCTCCCGGCCCGGCGGATCCCGCTGCGCGTCCAGCTGACCAAGACCGAGTGCGGCGCCGCGTGCCTGGCGATGGTGCTCAGCTTCCACGGCCGGCAGACATCGGTGCCCGAGAGCCGTTCGTGCCTGGAGACGGGACGCGACGGCGTCTCCGCCGGCGAGATCGCGCGCGCCGCCGAGGCGTTCGGGCTCCAGGTGACGGTGGACACCTCCGACGACGGGTGGGCACGGCCGCAGAGCGGGCCGACGATCGCGTACCTGTCCCGTCACCACTTCGTCGTGGTGGCCAAGGTGTCGCGCGCGCACGTCTGGATCGTCGACCCCGGCGCCGGGCGGCGTCGGCTGCCCCGTGCCGCGTTCGCCGAGGAGTACGGTGGGGTGCTGCTCCGGTTCGCGCCGGGCCCGGACTTCATCCACCGGCGGCGGGCCGTCCGGGACATGCCGATGGTGCGCTACCTGCGGCAGTTCGTCGCCATGCCGGGCGGGCGGCGCCGGCTCACGCTCGCCGCGCTGCTCGCCGCCGGCCTCCAGGGGCTGGGGCTGGCCGCGCCGATGGCGACCAGGGTCATCGTCGACTCGGTCATCCCCGGCCACCGGGTCGGCTCGCTCGGCTTCTTCTTCGTGGCCGCGGTGGGCATCGCGGTGCTGTGCGGCGTGCTCGCCTCAGCCCGCGGCCTGGCGATGCTCGCCCTGCGCGTGCGCGGTGACCAGCGGTTGAGCCGGGAGTTCGTGACGCATCTGTTCGCCCTGCCGCTCGGCTTCTTCGGCGACCGGGGCCGGGGCGACCTGCTGATGCGCCTGGCGAGCGTGTCGTCGACCCGGGAGGCGCTGACCCAGCAACTGCTCACCACCGTCCTCGACGGTTGTCTGCTCTCCGGGTACGTGATCGGCCTGCTGGTGAGCGCGCCGCTGTTCGCGGTGGCCGTGGTCCCGCTGTTCGTGCTCCAACTCGCCGTCGTCACCGGCAGTTACCGCAAGACGCGGATTCTCGCGCAGCAGGAGCTGGCGGCCAAGACCGAGGAGCAGGGCTACCTCGTGGAGGCCCTCGAAGCGATCAGCGCGTTGAAGGCCAACGGCGTGGAGCAGCGCGCCACCGCCCGCTGGGAGCGGCTGTTCACGACGTACCAGACGGCCAGCGCGCGCCGCGGCCGATGGAGCGCCTGGCTGACCGGCGCCCAGAAGGGCCTGAGCATGTTCGGGCCGCTGGCGCTGCTCTGGCTGGGGGCGTGGCTGGTGCTCACCCACCGGATGAGCGTCGGCGCGATGCTCGCCGACAACGCGATCGCGCTGTCCGTCCTCAGCCCCGTCGAGACGTTCGCCAACTCCGGCCAGATGTACCAGGGCATCAGGGCGCAGGTCGAGCGGGTCTTCGACGTCCTCGACGCCCCGCGCGAGCGGTCCGGCACCGTCCGGCTGCCCGTGGCGGCAACGGCCGCCATCTCCCTGAGCGGTGTGGCGTTCCGCTACCCGGGCGGTCGCCGCTCGACGCTGGAGGACATCACCTTCACCGTCGCCGCCGGGCAGAAGACGGCCATCGTCGGCAGGACCGGGTCGGGCAAGAGCACGCTCGGCGGGCTGCTGCTGGGCCTGCACCTGCCCGAGCGCGGCGAGATCCGGCACGACGGCGTCGCGCTGGCCGATCTGGACCTGCCGGACCTGCGCTCGCACTGCGGCGCCGTGCTGCAGGACCTGACCCTGTTCGACGGTTCGATCCGGGACAACCTGGTGCTCAGCAGACCGGACGCCGGACTCGACGAGATCGTCAGGGCGGCGCGGCTGGCCGGGCTGCACGACGACGTCGCCGCCCTGCCCATGGGCTACGACACGGCGGTCGGCGAGGGCGGCACCGGACTGTCGGCGGGCCAGCGCCAGCGGGTCGCGCTCGCCCGGGCCCTGATCCACCGGCCGCGGCTGCTGCTGCTCGACGAGGCGACCAGCCATCTCGACCCGGAGACCGAGCGCCGGGTCGACGCGGCGCTCAGCGAGCTCTCCATCACCCGTGTCGTCATCTCGCACCGCGTCAACGCGGTCCGCAACGCCGACCAGATCATCGCGCTGGAGCAGGGCCGGATCGTCCAGCGCGGCGACCACCGCCGGCTGATCGCGCAACCGGGCGTCTACCGCGACCTGTTCGGCCACGACGAGGCGGGCGGCGCCGACGCCGACCTGACGGCGCCCGCGGCCGGCCGGCGCGTGGAGGTCACCTCATGAGCATCGACCTGTTCACCTTCGCCGATCCCGACTTCTACCTGCCGCTGTCCGCGGTCGCGGACCGCGCGCCCCACCTGCGGCCGGGGACCGTACCGCGGGACTGGACCGCCGCCAGGACCGGGTGGTGGACCCAGTGGACGCCCGACGGCGGCCGGCGGTTCGGGGAGGGCGACCTGCGGATCTACGCCGCCGCACGTCCCGAACGGCTCCAGCAGGTCCTGGACGCCTTCGCCGCGGCGTGCTTCGCGCGCGGCATCCCCTTCCGGCACGTCGCGAACCGGAGCGTCCACCGGCATCTGAACCACCCGCACGGCTCGCGGGCGCAGGCGGGCAGGTTCTGCGTCGCCGCCCCCGCCGACGAGGCCGCGTCGGAAGACCTGCTGCGGGCGCTGCACATGGCGGCGGTCTTCGAGGTCGGGCCCGCCGCGCCGGCCGAGGCGCACCACCAGGGCACGTCGGCCGTGTACCCCGGCCGCGTTCCCGCCCCGGCCGCGTCCACGATCCGCCCGGACGGCACGCGGTCCACCGAGGACTACCTGATGGACGGGCCCGTTCCCGCTCCCGTGCCGCCCGAGGGCTTCGAGGTGCGGCGGCTCAAGGCGGCCTCCACCGCCGGATACTCCTTCACGGCGCGCAACGTGCTGGACGGGTCCGAGATCTTCGTCAAGCAGGCGTTCCCGCACGCCGGTCCGACCGAGAGCGGGGGTTCGGCGGCCGATCGGCTGCGCGAGGAGTGGCGTGTCCTGACCCGGGTCCACAAGGAGGCGCCCGGCCTGTGCCCGCGCCCGCTGGTCTTCGTCGAGGGGCGTCAATACCCGTATCTGCTGGCCGAGTTGGTCACGGGGATGCCGCTGACCTCCTGGGTGGTCGCGAACAGCCCGCTGGCCGACCCGGCCGCGTCGGCGGGCGACTGGGCGCGCTACCACCGGCGGGTCGCGGACCTGATGACCCGGATCGAGCGCGATCTGCGCCGCCTGTGGCTCCTCGGCCACCCGGTGGACCGCGTCGAGGCGCGCGACGTCCTCATCGACCGCGACGACGGCGTCCGGTTGACCGGCGGTTTCGGCTGCGCGGGCATCGGGAGCGGCTCGGACGATGCCGATGCCGATGCCAGTGCCGGTGACAGTGACAGTGACGGCGGCGACGCCGGTGCTGGTGCCGCCCGACGGGGGAGCGCCGACGGCCCGTCCGCGACAGCCGCCCGTCTGGGGTTGCTCCTGCTGACGCCGCTGGCGCCGCTGGCCGAGCGGAACCCGGGCGTCCTGGCGCACATCCGGCGCGACCTCACCGAGCGCGGCCCGGTGCCGCCGGAGCTGTGGCGCGGGGTGACGCGCCTCGCCGGCTCCTCCGTGAGCGCGGCGGCCATCGCCGAGGTGCCCACCCCCGAACAGGTCGACGCCGACGAGCGCAAGGCCCTCATCGAGCTGCGCGACCGCGTCGCGGCGGGCATCGTGGACGCCGCGGCCGACCGTCCGTGGGGCGTCTTCCCCACCGTCCCGCAGGGCTACGAGACCAACACGCTCGGCGTGGCCTACGGCACCGCCGGCGTCGTGCACGCCCTGCGCGCGTCCGGGGTGGAGGTCCCCGACTGGATCACCCGGCGGCTGCGCGCGGACGCCCTGGCGCAGGCCGACTCCCTTGCGCCCGGGCTCTATTCCGGCCTGGCCGGCATCGCCTGGGTGCTGGCCGACCTCGGTTTCCACGACGAGGCGAGCCGCCTGCTCGGCGCGGCGGACCGCCATCCACTGACCCGCGACTCGGCCACCCTCGCGTGGGGCGCCGCGGGCGTCGCCATGGCGCACCTGGCCCTCTACGGGCACAGCCGCGACGAGTCCCACCTCGACCGCGCCCTGGAGCTGACGCGCCTGCCCGAGCAGCCGGGCGCGCTGAGCGCGCTGCTCGGCCCGCACGACATGACCGGGCTGTACTACGGACGCACCGGGATCGCGTACGCCCTCCAGCAGGTGGCGGCCGTCACCGGCGAGGACCGCCTGCGGCGTGACGGCGTCCGGCTGCTGCACGCGGAACTCGACCGGGCCAGGGAGTCGGGGAACGGCGAGCTCGTCTTCCCGGTCTCCGCGAAGGACCGCAGGGGCATGTACTACCTGCACTGCGGCACCGCCGGTTTTCTCACGGTGGCCGCCCGCCACCTGGCCGCGGGACCGGACGAGCGGCTGGCCCTGGCCGTGCCGAAGCTCGTCGGGAAGTCGTCGATCACATACGTGGCCCACGCCGGGCTCTTCCAGGGGCTGGCCGGACTGGGGTTCGCCCTGGCCGAGTGCGGCCGGCTGCTCGGTGACGAGCGGGCGCGGGCGGCCTCGTGGAAGTCGGCGCGCACGCTGTTCGCCCACGCGCTGCCCAGCGGCGGAGCCGTCCGCGTCCTCGGGGACCTGCGGCTGCGCCACAGCTGCGAGTTGTGGAGCGGAGCGTCCGGTGTCCTGCTGTTCCTCTCGCACCTGCTCGACCAGCGGCCCGACCCGCTCTTCAGCGTCGACTCCCTCGCCCGCCGCGCCGGCCCGCCGGCCCCGGCGCGCACTCCCCAGATGTCCGCCCATCACCCGATGGCGCGGAAGCCGTGAAGACACAACAGATCAGGAGAGACCCATGAGCCAGGTGCTGAACCTCCAGGAGATGGAAATCCCGGCCCCCGACCAGCAGCAGGACGTAGAGGGCAGCTAC
>NZ_JACEGK010000327.1:0-8934 GCF_056859195.1 Streptomyces sp. NH27 | reverse complement strand
CACATGACCCGTTCGCCACCATGGGCTGGCCCGGCCGGGGCATCGCCAAGCGGTTCCTGGTCACCGAGTCGGACTGGGTGCGCTCCGCGGACGGCGCGACGGTGGGCGTACTGCGCACCCCGGAGGTCATGGCCGATCCGGGCTTCGCCGAGGAGGTGCTGTCCCAGCAGCGCCTTCTCATGCGCCGGTTGACCGATCGGATGCACAGCCGACGGTCCACCGCCCGCCGGGAGATGAACCAGCGGCGGCGGCTGGACGCCGAGACGCTTCAGCGTTCCTCACGCGCTCTGGTGTCGGTGCTCGACCCGTTCCGGCTTTCGCGTAGCGGCGACTTCGACCCGGCCGACCAGGACGCCTATCTGGCGGTGGCCCGCGTCGTCGGGCACGCCTCGGGTGTCGAGGTCACCCGCACCTCCACCTCGGAGGCTTCCGACGCCCGGTTGGGCCCCGTGGAGCGGATCGCGGTGTCCTCGCGCTTCCGCACCCGCGAGGTCCACCTGGACGGCGACTGGTGGCGAACGGACCTGGGGCCGCTCTTCGCCCACCTCGGTTCGGATGCCACCGAAGGGCCGGGGGGCCCGTCGGACATCGCCGTCAGCAAGCGCACCCCGGTGGCGCTGATCTGGCGGCGCGGCCGGTACGAGGTCCGGGAGCCCGGCGGCAAGACCGCGAGGGTCGGCCGCTCCTACGCCGCCCGGTTGGAGTCGGTCGCGTGGATGTTCTACCCGCCGCTGCCGGACGAACCCCTGGACCGGCGCGCGTTGATCCGTTTCGGGCTGCGCGGCAGCGCCCGGGACGGGGCGGTGATGATCGGGCTCGGGCTGGCCGCGGCACTGCTCGGTCTGCTGATCCCGGTGCTCACCGGTAAGGTGCTCGGCGTCCTGGTGCCCCATGCCGACCGGGGGCCCCTGACACAGGTGTGCGTGGTCCTGTTCGCCGCGGCGCTGCTCTCGGCGGTGCTGTCGGCGGTGCAGAACCTGTCGCTGCTGCGGCTGGAAGGGCGCTTCGAGGCGCGGGCCCAAGCCGCGGTGTGGGACCGGCTGTTGCGGCTTCCCACCTCGTTCTTCAACAAGGTCTCCACCGGAGAGCTGAGCAACTCCGCGATGGGCATCAGCACCATCCGGGATGTGCTGTCCGGTATCACCACCCAAGTGGTGCTGGGCTGCCTGATGTTCATCACCAACATGAGTCTGCTGTTCTTCTACAGCGTCCCGCTGGCCCTGATGGCGCTGGCCCTGGCACTCGCCGGCGGCCTGATCTGCCTGATCGTGGGGATCAAGCAGACCAAGTGGCAGAAGCTGCTGACCGAGCACGACCACAAGTTGGCCGGCATCCTCTTCCAGATGCTCGGCGGTCTGTCCAAGCTGCGCGTCGCCGTGGCGGAGGACCGGGCGTACTCCCACTGGGCGCTGGGATTCGCCGGCTCGAGGCGGCTGTCCTCCCGCGCCCGCCGCTTGCAGAACGTGGTCACGATCTTCAACTCCGGCTATCTGCTGGTGTGTTCGTTGCTGCTGTTCGCGCTTGTCGGCGGCCCGGCGAGTCACCAGCTGTCCACCAGCGCGTTCCTGACCTTCAACAGCGCCTACGGGATGATGCTGGCGGCCTGCATCCAGGTCACCGGGAGCGTCACCATGGCCTCGGCCGTGGTACCGCTCTTCGACGGCCTGCAACCGGTGATCTCCGAGGTGCCGGAGGTGTCGGCCGCCAAGGAGTCACCCGGCGACCTGTACGGCGAGATCGAGGTCAGCAACGCCAGTTTCCGCTACCACGACGACCAGCCGCCGGTGCTGCACGATGTCAGCTTCCAGGCCCGGCCCGGGGAGTTCGTCGCCATCGTCGGTCCGACGGGGTGCGGGAAGTCGACGCTGCTGCGGCTGCTGATCGGTTTCGACGAGCCCACCACCGGAGCGGTCCTCTACGACGGCATGGACCTGTCGTCGCTCGACGTGACGGCCGTCCGCCGGCAGTGCGGCGTCGTGCTGCAGAACGGACAGCTGTTCGCCGGCAGCATCCTGTCCAACATCTGCGGCATGGGCAACTACTCGCTCGACGAGGCGTGGGAGGCCGCCGAGATGGCCGGTCTCGACGAGGACCTCGGACGGATGCCGATGGGCATGCACACCGTCCTGTCCGAAGGGGCGACGACGCTGTCGGCCGGCCAGCGACAGCGGCTCATGATCGCCCGTGCGTTGATCGGCCGGCCCCGCATCCTCTTCTTCGACGAGGCCACCAGCGCGCTGGACAACCGCACGCAGGAGATCGTCACCCAGAGCATGCGGCGGCTGAACGCGAGCCGCATCGTGATCGCCCACCGGCTGTCGACGGTGATGCGGGCCGACCGGGTGCTGGTTCTGGACGCCGGCCGGCTCGTGCAGACCGGCAGCCCGGACGAACTGTTGCAGGACAAGGACGGCATGTTCTACCGCCTCGTCCAGCGACAGATGTCCTGACCCGCTGCCACCTACGGCCTGCCCGGTCCCGCCCGGCGCGGCCCGTGGCGCCGCGGGCGCCGGCATGCGGCCCCCAAGCCGTCATGCCGGCGCCCGGCACCACTACCGGCGCCCGGCGCCACCAGTGCCGTGGCCGGTCGTGCCGGGCGCGTGATCCCCGACCTGCCCGTTCCGAAGGAGACTTGTCATGCCCCGCCCCTCCACATCCGGCGTCATCCCGGCAGCCGGCTCCGACGATCGTCCCCCAGGACCGGCAGAGGACCTGGAGCTGGCCGGCATCCGTTCGGACCCGCTCACCTTTCTGCAGGACCTGGCCGGCGAGTACGGCGACCTGTGCAGCCATCGCACCCGCGGCCAGAACGTGTGGTTCGCCAATTCGCCCGAACTCGTCCAGCACATTCTCAAGGACAACTACACCAACTACACCAAGGCCGGCACGCCGGACGACTTCATGCTGACCCCGCTGCTCGGAAAGGGGCTGCTGACCAGCAACGGCGCGCAGTGGGAACGCCAGCGGCGGCTGAGCGCGCCGTCCTTCCGGCGGGTGGCGGTCGAGTCGTTCGACGGCCTGATGGTCGAGGCGGCCGTCGATCTGGCCACCGCCTGGGGCGAGGCGGCCGACCGGGGCGATGCCGTTCGCGTCGACCACGACTTCACGGCGCTGACCCTGCGGGTGGTGGCCTCCGCGCTGCTCGGTTCCGAACTGACAGCGGCCGGGAGCGGATTCGGGCAGGCCGTCGACGACATCAACCGGTTCATCGGCCACTTCGACGGGACTCCACCCCAGGACGCGGACTTCCGGGCCCGGTTGCGGGCGTACACGGGCGCGAAGGGCTTCCTGGACCGGGTGGTCGGCACCATGATCGGGGCCCGGCGGCTGATCGGCCCCGACGGGCACCCCGGGGACCTGCTGGACGCGATGCTGGGCGCCCGGGACGAGCACGCCAACGCCTTCTCCGACCAGGAGTTGCACGACCAGGTCCTGACCATGGTGATGGCCGGTCACGAGACGACCGCCAAGGCCCTCAGCTGGACGCTCCACCTGCTCGACCGGCACCCCGAGCACGCGGCGCGGGTCCGGGAGGAGATCGACCGGGTCGTGGGTACGCGGCTGCCGACCGCCGCCGACCTGTCCGGACTGGTCTACACCAGGCAGTGCCTCGACGAGGCCATCCGCCTGTTCCCGCCGGTGTGGCTGATCTCCCGGCTCGCGGTGGACGACGACATGCTCGGCGGGCTCCGTATCCCCGCCGGCACGCTGGTGTGTGTCAGCCCCTGGACGCTGCACCGGCATCCGGACCACTGGGAGGCGCCGGAGGAGTACCGGCCGGAGCGGTTCGAGCCCGAGCAGCAGCAGGCCCGAGCGGGCCACTCGTACCTGCCGTTCGGCGGTGGTCCCCGGGTCTGTATCGGGCAGGCGTTCGCCACGACCGAGGCGATGCTCGTGCTGACGGTCGTCCTGCAACGGCTCCGGCTGACCCAGGCACCCGGCACCACGGTCGTCCCCGAAGCGCTGGTGACCCTGCGGCCGCGTGACGGTCTGCTGATGCAGGTGGAGCGGCGAAATGGATGACGCGGCACAGCAGGTGGGACCGGCCGCGCGCAGCTACCGCCCCGAGGAGGAACTGGGCGGCTTCGAGCAGGAGGTCGGGCGGCTGGACCACCAGGCCGCGCTGACCTGGGCCCATGAGTGGCGCATCCTGCGGCCCCTGGCGCCTTCCGGCGGTGGGGCGGTGCTGGACGCGGGCTGCGGAAACGGCGCGGTGACCGCGGAGTTGAGCGCCGCGCTGCCGGGGACCCGGGTCGTCGGCCTGGACGCGCACCCCGGACTCCTGGAGCGGGCGGGCGCCCGCGGGGCGGGCGGACCGGAACCGGAGCTGTTCCTGGGCGACGTCGGCGACACCCCGTTCGCGGACGAGACGTTCGACCTGGTGCTCTCGCGGTACGTCTTCCAGCACCTGCCGGAGCCGGTCGGCGTCGCGCGGGAACTGCGCCGGGTCCTGCGGCCCGGCGGGCACCTTGCCGTGATCGACGTCGACGCCGGACTGTGGGGGACAGCGGAGCCGGATCTGTCCGGCTTCTCGGAAGAGGCATACCGCGCCCTCGGCGCGGCGCAGTCCGCGGACGGCGGGGACCGGCTGATCGCCCGGCGACTGCCCCGCATACTCAGGGACGCCGGCTTCACCGACGTGACCGTGCAACCGTTCGCCTACACCAGCGACGAAGTGGGGCTCGCCGCCCTGGCGCCGCAGCTTTCCCCCGAGCGGTTGTTGCCGCTGGTCGAGCGGGGCGCGCTCAGCCTGACCGCGTACCTCCGGGCGATGACCGCCTGGCAGAACTTCGTGGCGCGGGACGGCTACGTCCTGCTGCTGGGATTCGCCGTGGTGGGACAGCGGTAGTCCCGGGGCGGCCGCCGGTCGGAAAAGGGCCCGGCCGGCGGCGGTTGCAAGCCGGGCGGGCCCGGGCGGGGAAGCGGGCCCGGACGGGAAGGTGCGGCCCGGTCGTGCAACGAACCGCATACCGTCAGGACTTGACGCGCTTGTTCCCGCTCCCGGCGCAATTGACGCCGAGGGCGTCGGCCAGGGCGGTCCGTCCCCGTATGGACAACTTGCCGTAGACGCGGGTGAGATGGACCTCGACGGTGCGCGGGGTGATGTGCAGCAGGTCGGCGATGCTCTTGTTGGTCCGCCCCCGGGCGGCGTGCATGGCGACGCGATGCTCGGTCGGCGTGAGGGCCGACACTCCGGACGCCGGGGTGCGCCGAAGCCGTCCCCCCACGGCGAGCAGCGACTTGCGCGCCTCGGTGGTGAGCGAACGCGCCCCCGACTCCTCGGCGAGCAGCATCCCCCGGTGCAGCGCTCGCCTGGCTTGCGTGAGAGAGCCGTTGCGCCCGTGCGCCTGGCCGGCCGCGACGAGCGAGAGCGCCAACTGGAGCCGGGCGTCGGTCTGTTCGAGCAGGGCCACGGACTCGGCGAACGCGCGCTCCGCCGCCGCCCCCGAACTCACCTCCCCCAGCGAGCGCAACGACCGGCCCATCACCGCGGGATCGCCCCAGCGGCGGGCCAGTTCGACCTCCGCCTCCGCGAGTTCGCGAGCCTCCTTGTCGTTGCCGAGCCGTTTCCACGCCCGCGCGGCGAGGCTGCGCCAGTCGCTCAGGGCGGGGTTGACGATCCCCAGCGCCTCCAGCCGGTGCCCGCACTCCATCAGGTCGGCGAGTGCGCCCCGCAGGTCACCCAGGTGCAGGCGGAACATCCCCCGAACGCCCAGGGTGCTCGCGGGCAGGTCGTGGAGTCCTTGCAGGAGGCCGACGGCCTCCTCGTAGTGGCCGATCGCCCCGCGCGCCCTGGCGACCTCGGTCACCGCGACCGCACGGCAGCTCTTCACCTCATGATGTTCGGTGGTGAGCGCCAGCGCCTGCTCCGCCTCGGCGAGCGCCGTCGGAAGGTCGCCCATCCGCATCGCGATCTTGGCGCGCTGGCAAAGGGCGATCACCCGCGGGAAGAGCGCGTCCGTGTCCAGCGCTCCGGTCAGCATGTGATCGGCCCAGCGCTGCGCTTCCCGCAGATGGCCCGCCCACGTCAGTATGGTGATACATCGCAGCAGCAGCACCATCGAAGCGCTGCCGGACGGCCGCTCGCCCGCCAGCGCCCGGTGCACCAGCTCCAACGGGACGTCGCAGGGCTCGGACCTGCACGCGAGATCGCCGGCGATGGAGGCGAGTAATTCCCGCTCGCCGGGGGTGACACCGAGGTTGATGCTCAGGGCGGGACCGCCGAGCGCCTCCAGGGCCGCCGCCCTGCCGTCGGCGGGGACCGTGTGGGTCAGGGACTGCACGCTCAGGCTCAGTTCGGAGTCGCCGAGCTCGGCGAACGCCTTGTGGTCGACATGGGCGAGTACGGTCCGGGGCGGACGCAGCGCCGACTCGGCACTGCCCTGCCGCAGGACCCGCGCGTGGGCACGTTCCACGATCGCCCCGGCCTGGAGTGCGGGATCCGAGAACAGCCGGACGGCCTCGTCGAGATGGCGGTCGGCGGCCGCGGGCGCGAAGAGCGCCTCGGCGCGGCCCAGCAGCCAGAGCACCTCCGCGCGTTCCTCGTCCGGAATCCTGTCCCGGAGCACGCGCCGCGCGTACTTGGCACACGTCTTGGGGTCGCCGGTCTTCAGGGCGTCGTCCGCTGCTTCCTTCAGGACGCTGCACGCCCACGCGTCGTCGGCCATGTCGGCCTGGAGCAGGTGCTCGGCGACCTGCGCCAGCGGGGCCCCCAGATCGTTCAGCCGCCGCGCGGTCCGCATGTGCAGCGAGCGCCGCGCATCGGCGGACATGTCACGGTGGATCAGGCTCCGCAGCTCCGCACTGCTGAAGCGGTACCGGCCGGTGACGCCCGTCTCGCGAAAGATCCCCACCGGGGTGAGCTCCGCTATGAGTCCGCTGATCGCGTCCCCATAGAGGTTGAGCATGTCCGCGATCACCGCGCAGTCGCCTTCTTCGCCGAGCACCGTCGCGACCTCGGCGACCTCCCGGAGGTGGACGGGCTGGCGCAGCAGCCGGTCGGCGGCGGCCTCGGCCTGTATTCGTGCACCGCAGCGCCGTACCTGCTCGATCTGCGACGCCCGAGGGGGCACGAGGTCGGCGGTCAGGCACGCCAGCAGCTTGTCCAGGCGGGAGGGGCGGCCGCGCGATGTCTCGGCGCAGACCTGCACGAACTCGTCGTCGCACCCTTGCCCGGGATAGGCGGCCTCCACCGCTTCGCGCACACTGTGCGACGAGAGCGGGCTGAGGGTGAGGGTGAAGCACTGGTCCCGCTTGGATATGTCGTCGGTCAGCTTGCGGTCGACCGCGCTCTCGTCGGTCCGGTAGGCCAGGACCAGCAGGACCGGCAGATTGTTCAAGTGGCGTACCAGATAGCCGAACCAGCGCAGCGAGGTCTCGTCCATCCACTGGATGTGATCGACGACGACGACCAGTGGCTGCCGGCGTGCGCCTCGCGCGAAGACCTCCCGCAGGGCTTCGAAGAGCCGATGGTCGAACGGGCCGGTGCCTTCGAGCACCCCGTGCAGAAATTCCTCGTCCTCGGTGGCCCGGTCCCTGTTGGCGACCTCGAGCGCGGCGGCCACGAGCTGTCGAACAACCCCGAGTTGGCTGTGCGCGTCCGAAGGGGAACAGGAGGTGCTCAGCACCGTGCTGCCCAACCGCCTTACGCGTTCGGCCACTTCGCCGAGGAACGCGGAACAGCGCATGCCCGAGACGGACCGGACCAGAACGGTGTTGCCCTTGCCCGCCCTGGCGCTGCGCGCACGGGTCAGGAGGTCGGAGAGTTCCGATACACGTTCAGGCTGCACGGCGCCTCCTCACCTCGAGCCCTGTTGCTCCGCATGCGAGGCGGGGACCGGTCGCGATGTTCTTCACTCCGGCAGTACAGCGGGCTGCGATGGCGAGCTCGCGCCATGTGGCCGTCATGCGGAGCGTGTTGCCGGTCCGCAGGAGAGAGGCGTCGTCAGCGAAAGTGGGGTCGCGAACATGGTGCGGGGCCTCGATCTTCCAGTGGTCACGGACGAGTTCGGCGGGTTGAAGCGGGTGGCCTGCACGGCGGTCAGGCTGGTCTCTCACCATAAGTCGTCTTCATGACGGTCCGGTCGTCCCATCGGCGTGCACTCCAGAACTGCGCAAAATCTCCTTGATTTGCTCACGTGATGGTCGCTTTCGGCGATGGCGGCGGGCAGTGCCGGCTCCGCCCGCCGCCTGCCCGGCAGGTGGACGATCCCCGAACAGGTGAAAGGCCGCCCCCGTGCGGACGGCGCGGGGACGGCCTTTCACCTGGTACGGCGGCGGGCGGCTACTGCTGAGGTGGCGGGTAGCCGTAGCCCTGTTGCGGGTTGGGCGGCGGATACTGCCCGGGTTGTCCTGGTTGTCCGGGTTGCTGGCCCGGGACCGGGTAGCCTTCCTGGCCCGGCATCGGTGGCGCTTGCACGGGTGGTGGGTTGGCGCCGTGTTGTGTCCACAGGCCCTGTGTCTGCTGTGCGCGGACGAAGTCCTCGGCGACCATGGCGGACAGGTTGAAGTACGCCTCGCGGGTTTTGGGTCGCATCATGTCGAGGTCGACCTCGGCGCCGGCTGCCAGGTGTTCGTCGAAGGGGACGACCTGGACGCCGCGGCAGCGGGTCTGGAAGTGCGCCACGATGTCGTCGACCTTGATCATCTTGCCGGTTTCGCGTACTCCGGAGATGACCGTGATGCTGCGGGCGACCAGTTCCGCGTAGCCGTGTGCGGACAGCCAGTCGAGTGTGGTGCTGGCGCTGGACGCGCCGTCGACGGAGGGTGTCGAGACGATGATCAGCTGGTCGGCCAGGTCCAGCACCCCGCGCATCGCGCTGTAGAGCAGGCCGGTGCCCGAGTCGGTGAGGATCACCGGGTACTGGCGGCCCAGGACGTCGATGGCGCGCCGGTAGTCCTCGTCGTTGAACGCCGTCGAGACCGCGGGGTCCA